>NZ_JALKVM010000255.1:0-84778 GCF_057440575.1 Johannesbaptistia floridana | reverse complement strand
AGAACCAGAAGAGTTGGAGACAACCCCAGAAGTACCAACTACAGAAGTAGAACCAGAAGAGTTGGAGACAACCCCAGAAGTACCAACTACAGAAGTAGAACCAAAAGAGTTGGAGACAACCCCCGAAGTACCAACTACAGAAGTAGAACCAGAAGAGTTGGAGACAATCTTCGAGTTGCCAAGTAAAGAAGTAGAACCAGAAGAGTTGGAGACAATCTTCGAGTTGCCAAGTAAAGAAGTAGAACCAGAAGACTTGGAGACAATCTTCGAGTTGCCAAGTAAAGAAGTAGAACTAGAAGAGTTAGATACAACCTTCGAGTTACCAACTACTAAAACTCAACCACCTCCAGTAAAAACTTTGCCAGAAATAGTTGAATAACCTGAATAATGAGCGAGATATGAGATATCTACCAAACCAACTTATAGAGTTTGTAGTAGGGCTTTAGCCCAATCAATCTTTAAAGTCCACATAATAACCTGGAGTATTTTCTAGATGTTTTGGACTAAAGTCCAACTACGAACCTTATTTTTCAAAAGCAGCAAAAAGCGATCGCCACAAAATCACCTTCTGGAGATAAACTAGTCCTACACCAAATCAAGGTTATGGTGTAGGATTTATCTTGATAATCATTTTTTTGGTCAACTAACAACAGATAGACTATACTGAGATAGTTATCAACAGAGCAAAGTTCTAGCTTACTAGTCGTTGAAATTAGACAACAACTCAAGATGAGTGCATTTAAAAAAACTTATGTGTTAAAACTTTACGTGGCTGGTAATACTCCTAACTCAGTAAGAGCACTCAAAATGCTCAAAAATATTTTAGAACAGGAATTCCAAGGGGTTTACGCCCTTAAAGTGATTGATGTTCTCAAAAATCCTCAACTTGCTGAGGAAGATAAAATTTTAGCCACACCTACATTAGCCAAAATTTTACCACCTCCAGTGCGTAAAATCATCGGCGACCTCTCTGATAGAGAGAGAGTTTTAATTGGCTTAGATCTTCTCTATGAAGAAATTAGTGAAAGAGACTTTCAGATGTAGAAATATATTTCTTATCTAAATAAGTCAACAAGTATAAGTCAATAAATTTTTAATAAATCAATATATATTCTCACCTTTTGTATAATCACCAGATGAATCAACCCAATAATGGACAACAAGAAGAAATAGTTAGCAAAGGAGTCCGCAAGCTCCGAACCATGATTGAAGGCTTTGATGAAATTAGTCATGGTGGAATGCCCGTGGGTAGAACTACCTTAATTAGTGGTACTTCTGGGACTGGAAAAACATTGTTTGCCATTCAGTTTCTCTATCATGGAATTAAATACTTTGATTATCCAGGGCTATTTGTTACTTTTGAAGAATCTCCTCAAGATATCATTCAGAATGCCTGGAGTTTTGGTTGGAACTTAGAACAACTCATTGAAGAGGGTAAATTATTTATTTTAGATGCTTCTCCAGACCCAGAAGGTCAAGAAGTGGTGGGAAATTTTGACTTATCTGCTTTGATAGAGAGAATACAATACGCCATTCGTAAGTATAAAGCGAGACTAGTATCAATCGATTCAGTAACAGCAGTCTTTCAACAGTACGATCCTGCCTCAGTAGTCAGAAGAGAAATTTTTCGTCTAGTAGCTAGATTAAAACAACTAGGCGTTACTTCAATTATGACCACAGAAAGGATAGAGGAATATGGTTTAGTAGCCCGTTATGGTGTAGAAGAATTTGTTTCCGATAATGTGGTGATTGTTCGTAATGTATTAGAGGGAGAACGTCGGCGCCGGACGGCGGAGATTTTAAAACTAAGGGGTACAACTCACATGAAGGGAGAATATCCCTTTACAATTACCAAAGATGGTATTAATATCTTCCCTCTAGGGGCAATGCGACTAACTCAGCGTTCTTCTAATGTACGGATTTCTTCCGGTATTAAAACCTTAGATGAGATGTGTGGTGGAGGTTTCTTCAAAGATTCTATTATTTTAGCTACAGGTGCCACCGGAACGGGAAAAACTCTCCTAGTGAGTAAATTTTTACAAGAAGGTTGTACTCAACAAGAAAGGGCCATTTTATTCGCCTATGAAGAATCAAGAGCGCAATTATCTCGTAATGCCTATTCTTGGGGTATAAACTTTGAAGAAATGGAGAAAAAAGGTTTACTCAAGTTGATATGTTGTTATCCCGAATCAGCAGGTTTAGAAGACCATCTACAAATGATTAAATCTGAGATTGCAGAATTTAAACCCTCAAGAATTGCGATAGATTCCCTTTCGGCAATGGCTAGAGGAGTGACTAACAATGCTTTTAGACAGTTTGTGATTGGGGTAACAGGTTACGCTAAACAGGAAGAAATAACAGGTTTTTTCACTAATACAACTGACCAATTTATGGGAGCCCATTCAATTACAGAATCTCATATTTCTACTATTACTGATACTATTATTATGCTTCAATATGTAGAAATTCGTGGGGAAATGTCTAGAGCCCTTAATGTTTTCAAAATGCGTGGGTCTTGGCATGATAAAGGCATTCGAGAATATACTATTAGTGAAGGTGGACCTGAGATTAAAGATTCTTTTCGTAATTATGAGGGAATTATTAGTGGTTCTCCTAGTAAAATTACCGTAGATGAGAAAACAGAGTTATCGCGTATAGTTCAAGGTGTTCGTGATAAGTCTAATGATGAGTAAGTTTATTTGTCGTCTATGAAAGAGTTAATTTTACCGGAAGCAGCCACTACCCAAAAATTAGGTATTTGTTTAGCTAAACTTTTGCCGAGTAATAGTGTAGTGCTGCTTGAAGGAGAATTAGGTGCAGGTAAAACTACTCTAGTGCAGGGTATGGGAATTGGACTAAATATATCTGAAATGATAGTTAGTCCAACTTTTACATTAATTAATGAATATCTGTCGGGAGATATGCCTCTTTATCATTTAGATTTATATAGGTTACAATCACAAGAGGTTGAACAGATATATCCAGAAACTTACTGGGAAGGTATAGAAGTAACTCCAGGTCTCACGGTAATTGAATGGGCAGAATTATTAACTTATTTACCGGATAATTATCTCAGGATTAAATTAAAAATAGATACTAATTCAAGCCGGAGGGTAAGTATTGAACAGTTTGGCGATTTCAAAATAGATGAAGAGAGGCTTAATTTTAGATGCTAAAATAGGGGAAGAGATTTTAGATAACCTCTCTATCTCACGACTCAGGGGAATTGCTATAAGATTTTCAGTGTGAAAAAATGGAGAATAGGTAACGGAGAATTAAAATTTACCTGACTTGCTTGGAAATTGCTATATTAAATATAGAAAGGAATTGAAATAATCGTTACATTATCAGCGAATATCTTTTTCTCTTGTCCTCTTTGTATTTACAATAAATTAATCATGAGTCCCAAAAAACTCTCTGATTCTGACCAAAAAGAAATTATTGAACTTTATCGAAACACTTCAGAAACCAGCGCTACTTTAGCTCAGCGCTATAAGGTTAGTAATTCTACTATAAGTAGATTTTTGAAAAGTTCTTTTTCACCAGAGGAATACGAAAGCTTAATTCAATACAAACGTTTAGCTTCTCGCAATTCCTCTAAGACTACTCCAAAAGCATCAGAATCTTCTCAGGAAAGTAAATTCTCTGAAAGTGAAAAGGACTTTGACAAAGATATTCCTACGGTAGAAATAAAACCAGAAATAAAACCAGAAATAAAACCAGAAATAAAACCAGAAGTACAATCAGAAGTAGAATCAGAACCTAAATCGGAAAATCCCGAAAATATCCCCCCTCCAGCCGTATCTACTGACGATACTCCTACCTCCAAGGTTAAAAATTCTTTCGATAAACCCATACTAGATACTAAGAGACCTGAAACTACCCCAGAAAAAGCGGAAAATTTAGTTGAGATGATTACTATAAAAGAAATGCTTGGGGAAGATTTAGATAACTTAGACGACGATTACTATGTTGATGACATAGATGATGATGAATGGGAAGAAAATACAAGTGAAGTGCAACCGCATGTTTTAGGTAATTTTGAGCACTGTGAAGAAGTAGAGATTATACCTTTGGCAGAAGCTTATTTGCCGAAAGTTTGTTATGTGGTTATTGATCGCTTTGGAGAATTAATAACCCGTCCTCTTCAGGAATTTGCCGATTTAGGTAGTATTCCAGAAGAAGAGATAGAGCACGTCACTCTGCCCATTTTTGATAATCAAAAAGTAGCACGTCGTTTTTCTAATCGTTCTCAGCGAGTAATTAAAGTACCCGATAGTATCTTGTTCAAAAAAACATGTATCTATCTCAAGGCAAAGGGAATTACTCGCCTCTTAATCGATGGTCAAATTTATTCTTGTTAAGAAGTGAATTTTTCTGCACAACGGACAAACATTTCCACTCCCATCGCTAAAGCAGTTTCATCAAAGTCAAAACGAGGATGATGATGAGGATAGGCCAAGTCTTTACTAGGATTCGCTGAACCTAAAAAGAAATAACAACCAGGTACTTCTTGTAAAAAGAAAGACATATCTTCTCCTCCCATAGTTTGACATTCAGGAGCAACACCTATAGGTGTTTCTACTACATCGAGGGCCACGGAGTTAACTAGTGCAGCGATCGCTTGATCGTTAATCACGGGAGGATATAAACGCCAGTAATTTAGGTCATACTGGGCACCATGGGCTTGACAAATCCCTTTAATAATAGCCTCCATTCTCTGGGAGAAGAAACCTTCGTAGGCGGGGTTAAAATAGCGCACTGTACCGCTCAGTTTTGCCGTATCAGCGATCACATTGTGTGCTTGTCCTGCATGAAATTCTCCCACAGTTAAAACCGCACTATCAATCGGGTTAACATTTCTAGAGACAATTGTTTGTAAAGCATTAACAATTTGAGCACCAACCAGGACAGAATCTATGGTTTGTTCTGGCATGGCACCATGGCCACCCCTTCCGAGGATAGTACATTCAAAACATTCTACAGCGGCCATCATCGCACCACTACGCACTCCGACAGTGCCTAGGGGAAGACGATTCCACAAATGTAAGCCAATAATGGCATCTACTTGAGGATTAAGGAGAACACCCGCTTCAATCATAGGTTCAGCACCGCCTAAGCCTTCTTCTGCGGGTTGAAAGATGATTTTGATGGTTCCTGCTAAATTATGACGGTGTTGAGAGAGATAGTAAGCGGTACCAAGGGCGATCGCTGTATGTCCATCATGTCCACAGGCGTGCATTATACCATCGTGTAGAGAGCGATATTCTACCTGGTTTTGTTCTTGAATAGGTAAAGCATCCATATCAGCACGAAAAGCTAATACAGGGCCTGGTTTTGCTCCCGTAATAGTAGCGACTATCCCAGTTTTAGCAATTTGAGTTTGATGTTCTATTCCCCACTCTGTGAGCTTTTTTGCCACAAACTGAGAGGTAAGATGTTCTTGGAAGCCTAATTCAGGTCTTTGATGCAGTTGACGTCGCCATTGTACTAATGAGGGTTGTAAACTTCTAATTTCTAGACGAATTTGTGATAAATTAGCTTGAGGATTCTCGGCTATTGAAAAAACCATATTTTTATAAGTAAGATATGCTCTTCCATTTTATAAAAATTTACTTAAAAATATTGAAATAAAGTTATGTATTCCCAAAGAAAAATTTTTCAATTGGAAACCCTAAGCAAAGCAATTACTCTATCTCCTAGTGATTGGCGCCCCTTAGTTTTTACCAATGGTTGTTTTGACCTTTTACACGTGGGTCACGTACGATACCTAAAAGTTGCCAAATCTTTGGGAAAAAGTTTGATTGTGGGGATAAATAGTGATGAATCTGTAGCCAAACTCAAACCAGCTCCCCCTAACTTACCCAAACGGCCAATTATTCCTGCTGACCAAAGGGCAGAAATTATCGCTTCTCTAGAAGTAGTAGACGCCGTAGTAATTTTTTCAGAAACCACCGCCAATAAACTAATTAGCGCTCTCCAACCAGAAATTTATGCTAAAGGTGGAGATTATAATCTATCAACTTTACCAGAAGTACCAATTGTGCAAACCTATGGGGGTAAAATTAAACTAGTCGAAGTAGAAATTCCCACTTCTACTACGGCAATTATTAAGCGAATTTTAACAGAAACAGCTTAATAACCTGCAATTCATCAAATCTTTAGTAGTAATATTTTACAATTATTTCATGAGCGATACTAATACCGTCTCATTTTCAGATCAAAGTCAAAATCCCACACCCTTGACTAACAACTTGGCACAGGAGTCTACCAAAACACAACTTTTGTTGATTCCTCAGTTGCTTAATGGCGGCGCCGAAGGTTGGTCAATATTAACAGATTTTTTGACCGCGGAATGCACTCATCCGCAAGGGGAACAGATTACCCAGAATCAATCAATCACAGCCAATCCAGTAACTGGCAAAATTTATCAATCTTTAGTCAATCTTGATACACCAGAAGCAAAGGCATTACTATCAACTTATTTTCCCCAAGGCATTATTTCCCTCTCATCAGAAAGTAACATCGACTATCAAGAATTACAACAGCTACTTATCAAGGGAAACTTTCAAGCCGCAGATACTCTCACTCGACAAAAAATGTGTGAAATAGCCGGTGAAGCTGCTGTAGCAAGAAAGTGGGTATACTTTACGGAAGTACAACAGTTTCCCCTCAGTGATTTACGTATCTTAGATCAGTTATGGTGGATATTTAGTGAAGGTAAATTTGGCTTTGGAGTCCAAAGAAAAATTTGGCTTTCTGTTGGTCGAGATTTTGTTAAACTTTGGCCAAAAATAGGCTGGAAAAATGGCAATGAATGGACTCGCTATCCCAATGGTTTTACTTGGGATTTAACGGCGCCTGTCGGTCATTTACCTTTGTTAAATCAAATCAGAGGAGTTAGAGTTATCGACTCTTTGTTTGCCCATCCTGTTTGGCAGGAAAAATAAAAGATTCATGCTTTAGGTGCAAAAAATTTAGCTAGATCCCCCGCGCATCCCCCTTACAAAGCTATCCTTGATAAGGAACGATGAAACCCTTGTATAGCAAGGGATAGGGGGGCAGGGGAGCACCGGAGCAGGGAGCAGGGAGAGAAATTTTAAGTAAAATTACTTAATTTTCTGATTCAATGTATATTGCTATACATTATTTTCTTAAACAAAATCTAAAAAAGCACAAATACACAAGTTACGGTTTTTGTCAAGTTTTGTGTTAAGAAAGATGTTGATAAAGGATAGCAGCATTGATGAGGGTATTTACTCATTACTTATTACTTCAAAACTCATTACTCAAAAGGGCGATCGCAACCTGCCTGTGGTGGGATTAGATCTTGCTTATTTTCCAATCTTTACTAAGTAAAAGATTGTTACATACGTATGAAAGAAATTTGTAGCTGTGATATAGTTCTAAAAGATACTAATTAAGTTTCATAATACTTACATTGAAATTAGGAAGAATAAACCGTGGAACCTAATCAAAAACCCCAAGCCGGAACCCGTAAACTGGCTTCTGGAGGGTTAGCTGGTGCAGTAGCAACTATTGTAATTTGGTTGATAGAAACAACTACAAAGGTGAAAATTCCACCAGAAATATCTGTGGCGATCGGCACTGTAGTAACTTCTATCTTTTTTTATTACACTCCCGAAGT
Organism: Johannesbaptistia floridana; assembly: GCF_057440575.1. Lineage (NCBI taxonomy): Bacteria > Bacillati > Cyanobacteriota > Cyanophyceae > Chroococcales > Cyanothrichaceae > Johannesbaptistia > Johannesbaptistia floridana. Next base: position 77,130 of record NZ_JALKVM010000255.1, on the reverse strand, counting down.
ATACTATCAGAATGTAATAAATAGTAAAGAGCAAAGAAATGATAGTAATATGAATAAAATCAGTTCCATTATTCTAGTTATAACTCTTGTAGGGACAGTTCTATTTAGTGTTTTTGGCAGTAACCAGGCATTGGCACAAACTACTAATTCTCTAGAAGTAGCTACCTATAATGTAGAATCCCCACGTCCTGATGATCGCTTGCAAGAAACAATTCCTGAAGTAGTAGGTCGTAATATAAGTAGTCTAGCAGGTCCAGATATTTGGGGACTTTCAGAAGTTCCTGACGATAATGCAGCAGAAGTCTATAGACAAGCAGCAACTTATCCGGGATCAGAATTTGAATATATTTTAGGGACAGGAGGTAGTGGTAGTGATGACCTATTAGCTATACTCTACAACACTAAGCGCTTAGAATTAGTTGAACCAGCTAGAGAATTAACTATAGAAGTAGGCGGTAGCCGTCCTCCTCTGGTAGCTCACTTTCGCTTACAAGACGACGGCACTGAGTTACTAGCTGTAGCTAATCACTTTAATCGTGGCGATACAAACCTCCGTAATCAACAAGCAAGAAATTTACGTAGATGGATTGAGGAAGAGTCTCTACCTGTAATCGCCCTAGGCGATTTTAATATGGATTATAGTGTAGATACTACTATACGTCGTAGCTCTAGTTGCCGTGGTTCTATCGAAGAAGGAAACGAAGCTTTTGAAATTTTTACTAGTTCTCCAGTTATTACCTGGATTAGACCTTCCTGTTTAGCTGATGGTACCTGTCCTCCTGAAGGTACAGGTTGTTTTTTACCTTGTTTTAACAGTATCCTTGACTTTGTTTTTATTGGTGGCAGTAATGCTAGTAATTGGACGGGTACATCTGATATTGCCTTTAAGAATATAAGTAATTTCTGTGAAAATGATCCTCTAGGTGATAGCGACCATCGTCCAGTACTTGCTACCTTGACCTTCCCCCGAGGAGAGAACACTTCAGGGGGTGGAGATAGTGGTGATGGTTCAATAATTGTTCCCGGTAACGATGGAGTGAAAATTACACAACTATTTCCTAATCCTGTAGGAGGTAGCGAAACAGAATTAGAAAGCGAAACCGTAACAATAACTAACTTCGGTGACACTACTGTTAACCTTGATGGTTGGGTACTACGCGATCGCGCCTCAGCTATTTGGTCTCTCTTTGGCACTTTGCAGCCTCAGCAAAGAATAGAATTCCGTCGCAACGGCCAACCCATGGCTCTTAATAATAGTGGTGATACTGTAGAATTAATTAATTCTGCTGGTGAAGTGGTTGATGTAGTTACATATCTTGCTACTACTGAAGGAGAAGCAATTATTTTCTCTACCCCCACCAATCCTGATATAACACCCCCAGATGATTTAGATGATACTGATTTAACCATACCAGAGGACTCCAATGGTATATTTATCAATATCTTACCGGGAGAAGAGGGAGAGGAATTAATCAATAACCTCAATCAACAATATCGTGGAGAGACTCTAGGATATAGACAAGCTAGAGACTTACTCTATGGTCAAATTGATAACTTCAATGGAATAGTTAGTGGTATCTATACCAACTATGAAGTAAGAGTTAATCCTAATTTGTCTGAGTCACCACGGCAACAGGCTTTTCTTGACGGTAAGGGTATTAATGCAGAGCATGTTTGGCCCCAAAGTCAAGGTGCTACAGGTATGGCTAAAAGTGATTTACATATTCTTTTCCCAGCCCGTGTTGAAGTTAATAGTTGTCGAAGTAATAATCCTTTTGATGAAATTATCGACAGCCAAACTCGAAGTTGGTATCGTGATGGGGATAAACAAACAACAGTACCAACTAGCTTTATTGATGAGTATAGTGAGTGTAACGGCGATCGCTTTGAACCTCAAGAAAACAAAAAGGGTGACGTAGCAAGAGCCATGTTTTACTTCTATACCATCTATCCCAATCAAGCTGAAAGGGGCTTTTTTGAAGGACAAAGAGAGCATCTGTGTGAGTGGCATCTCTTAGACCCCGCTGATGCCATAGATGTAAATCGCAGTCAAGCTATTGAGAAGGTCCAAGGTAATCAAAATCCTTTTGTCCTTGATCCTACTTTGGCATCGAGAACCTATTGTAGATAGATAGATAAATCTAGGCTATACAATAAAAGCGATCGCCTTAAAATTTTGGCGATCGCTGTTTTTTGGACTAAATGCCATACATAAAAAATTGGTCTAGCCGAAGCTATAATGTTTTCTGATATCAGAAGTAATCTTCCAAGTACAAGATAAACCCGCCGGAAAAGTAACTAAATCACCTTTACTTAGAGTAACTGTTTCTCCAGCATCAGTAGTTACAGTTACTTCTCCAGCCAAGATATAGCAAGTTTCGGTACTATCATAAGTCCAAGGAAATTCTGATACTTCTTTGGACCAAATTGGCCAATTGAAAACCGCTAGTTGTTCTAGTTTGGCAGTACTAGGTTGCTTTTCTATTTGAATTTCTGTGGTTTTTTGCCTAGCCATAAATTATACTTCGATTTAGTTTAGGTACATTTTTAAGCATAAATTAATTTGCTTTGAATGGTCACAAACATCTTAAAGGTAATATAATTTCCTCTTTTATAACTCTATATATTTTTAAGTTACTCATTAACTAGGATTCTCCTTCAGATATAAATCGCGTACTCAAAGCAATTGCCAGAATTGATAGGGGAATTATCATAACTTTCCATTGAATATCACTAATAGTTGCGGCTTCTAAGATGCGTTTGACAAATACCACTGTCAAAAGAACTAGCAGTAATTCTAGTAAACTCTTTTTAATTGAACCAAGATTTTTAATTTTCAACCACTGGGGAATCTCTACAATTTCTTCTTTAAAGTTAATAAACAGTACATAAATACCATAGGCAAAAGAGATAAACGCCAAACCAATGAGAAAATCATCTAAGGCTTCTAGTAGTCGCAGAGTGGCTTCTTCAGTCACACCTATAGGCATAGTGTTTGTGGCTCTTTGAAAAGCGATCGCAAAGGCGGTGATGGTTTCTTTTATCCCCAATAATAGCATTAGTAATGAAGCGGCTAGAGAAGCCACAACTGGAATTGCGCTAATCCATCTTATGAGAGAAAGGGTTTTTAAAGCTACTGGCAATTTTTTTTTAGACTTTAGGTCATCTTCATTTTTTACATTCATAACTTATTTTCTCATCAAAGTTGGTTATGGCGATCGCCATCATTCTTATGTAAATTCGATATCTTCTAGATTATCATTGCCTAGGGCTTCAGCAATTAATTCACTGCTTCATTCTTTGTTGCTTAAACCAAGCGGTCAATTGCTCTCGACAAGGAATTTCTCTCACTCCGGCTAAAACTTGGAGACGATGATTAGAAGCGTGACTATCAGGAAGATTTAAAGCGGTACGGATTGCTCCTGTCTTGGGGTCATCTACTCCATAAACCAGTAAACCAAGACGACTTTGGATAATCGCCCCAGCACACATAGGACAAGGTTCTAAAGTCACATATAGAGTACAATTTTCTAAACGCCAGCTATTTAATTGGCGACTAGCTTGACGCAGAGCGATTATTTCAGCGTGGGCAGTGGGATCATTAGTTCTTTGTTTACGGTTAACACCTTGGGCAATCAAATTGTCTTGGTCATCGACTATGACTGCGCCCACGGGCACTTCTCCTACTTTTAAGGCTTCTGCTGCTAAACTTAAGGCATAATCTTGCCATTTAAGATGATTTAAGTATTTTTGCTGGTCAAAATTTTTGAGAAATTCAGGAAACATAAATAATAGGGATTTGGGCCTACCATGCGGAGCGATCGCGACAAATCTTAGAAAGAGGTGATATCGAAGAGGCTCTTAACGCTGCTAGTAGTATTGGAGACGACCGTTTACAAAGAGAAGCTCAAGGTTATGTAGTTCCCGAATCATTTACTCATGGCACTTCTGCCCAAAGGGTAAAATGGTTTAAACAGGGTTTACGTCGGGGTTATCTGAATGATTGTAATACTTTTGACACAGCAAACCCTTAACTTCTTCAGGAGTTAGTTGACGATATTCGCCGGGGTTGAGTTTAACAGGATGAGTTAGGAAAATAGATCCAATACTCAGGCGATGTAATTTAGAAACAGGAAAGCCTAATTGTTCTGCAACTCGGCGAATTTGACGATTTCTACCTTCTCGAAGCTTAACCTCTATTAAGGTACCCTGTTTAGTTCTCTTGAGCAATTTCACCTGTGCTGGTAATGTTTTTTTATCCTCTAACCAGACTCCTTTTGCCCAGGTTTGTAAAACTTCTTCTGGGGGGTTTCCTTTTAACCAAACTCGATAGGTTTTTGCACATAAATAACGAGGATGAGTTAATTTAAGGGTAAAATCCCCATCATTTGTTAAGAGTAATGCTCCCGTGGAGTTAAAATCTAGTCTCCCTACTGGGTGAATACCTTGATGAGTACGCAGATTAGGGGGTAACAAGTCTAAAACTGTGGCCCGTTGACGGGGATCATCACAGGTAGAAACCACTCCTAAGGGTTTATTGAGGAGTAAATAGACGAGGGGAGGGCGTGCTGAAACTTGAAGGGGATGACCATCTACCTCTAAAATATCCTGATTGAGATCAGCTTTGGCCCCTATTTCTACTATTTGGCCATTAAGTTTAACTCGTTGCTCTAAAATCATTTTTTCTGCTTGTCTACGGGAAGCAACTCCCCACTGAGCAAGAATTTTTTGTACTCTTTCTGACATTAGCTATTTGGTTTAATATAGAAGTTTGAGCATATTATTATCTTATACTTTGGTAGCAAAAAATCTTGCAATTTGAGCTAGTTAGTGGTAAACCAATGGAAAGAGCGATAATAATAGCTATGTGGTTTGAGGAGAAAAATAAATAACATGAATAGATATCTGAATCTAGATGGAGTAGAAGTTCATGATCTCAGTGATTGTTATGTAATTGCTGAAATTGGCAATAATCACCAGGGTAATGTGGATAAGTGTAAAGAAATGTTTCGAGTGGCTAAAGAATGCGGCGCCCACGGAGTAAAACTACAAAAACGAGATAATCAAAATCTTTACACTAAAGCAGCTTTTGACAAACCCTATGAACATGAAAATAGTTTTGGTACTACGTACGGAGAACATCGGGAATTTTTAGAATTCGGCAAATCAGAGTATCTAGAACTGCAAAAATACTCTAAAGAGCTAGGAATTACCTTTTTTGCTACAGCTTTTGATTTTGCTAGTGCAGATTTTCTCGCAGAATTAGAAATGCCCATGTATAAGATGGCTTCAGGAGATTTAAAAAATATTCCTCTGCTAAAATATGTGGCTAAGTTAAACAAGCCGATGATTATAAGTACTGGTGCTGCTACAATCGAAGATGTGAAAAGGGCCTACGAAGCGATTATGCCGATTAATCAAAAGCTATGTATATTGCAATGTACGGCTAGTTATCCTGCTGATTTTGAAGAACTAGATTTAAGAGTTATTCAAACTTACAGAGAAATGTTCCCAGATATTAATATTGGACTATCAAGTCATGATAATGGTATAGCTATGGCAGTAGCAGCTTATGTGTTAGGATCAAGAGTGATTGAAAAACACTTTACCCTAAATCGTGCCTTCAAAGGAACAGATCATCCCTTCTCCTTGGAACCAACAGGCTTAAGAAAGATGGTAAGAGATTTACGCAGAACTCGTCAAGCTTTAGGGGATGGAGAGAAAAAAGTTTATTTGAGTGAACGTCCAGCATTGATGAAAATGGGCAAAAAATTAGTGGCAGCCAGAAACTTACCAGCAGGGAAGGTGTTAAGTAGTAGTGATATCGCTATTAAGTCTCCAGGAGATGGTATTCCTCCCTACGAGTTAGAGAATATTCTTGGTAAAGTATTAAGTAGTCCCTTGGCAGCCGATGAAGCCTTCAGTTGGTCAAGCTTGACTACTTCTACTCCTCTGACAGCATCTTGAAGCAAGATAGTGAAACAATTCGATTTAAGTAACCAAATAGCAGTAGTGACCGGGGCGTTAGGACGTCTCGGTCCCGTATGGATAGAAGCGCTATTAGCTTCAGGCGCTGAGGTTTTGGGGATAGATTTACCATCAGTACCTCTTAAGGCAGAATTTACTGCGTTGAAACAAAAATATCCTCAGCAACGTCTAGAATTGTACCGAGGAGACGTGCGCGATCGCTCCTGCTTAAGGGAAATGCGCGATCGCTGTTTAACAGAAATCGGGATCCCGTCAATTTTAGTAAATAATGCAGGAATAGATCAACCTCCCAATGTAGTAACTACTTACGAACTTACCGAAATTCCTCCAGAAATCTTTCGGCAGGTTTTAGAGGTAAATGTAATTGCTGCTTTTCAAGTTAGTCAGATTTTTGCTGTACCCATGCTTAAAGCTAAAAAAGGTTCAATAATTAATATTGGTTCCCTGTATGGGAGTGTTTCCCCAGATTATCGCTTTTATGACCATATTGACTGCGATCCTCCCTTTTTGAAACCACCAAGCTATGGTGCATCTAAAGCGGCCCTGGCTAACTTGAGTCGTTATTTGGCTACCCATTGGGGAAATCAAGGTGTTAGAGTAAATACACTCTCTCCAGGAGGTGTACTCGGAGGTCAAGACCCACAGTTTCAAGCTAAATTCTGCGATCGCGTTCCCTTGGGGAGAATGGCAGAAACTAAGGATTTAGGCGGCCCTCTCGTTTTTCTCGCTTCTGATGCCTCGGCTTATGTAACTGGAATTGAACTAAAAGTTGATGGAGGATTTACTGCTTGGTAATTTATTTATAGCATGTTGAAGGACTCATGAGCTACACCTAACTCGGAGCCTCGGTGCCTCCTGCCTAAAAAGGTGTTCCGTGCCTAAAAAGGATAGATAACCTTTGTACCTCACAAGAATGGGAACTGCTAGATAAGGTTTTTTAAAATTTCAGTGTTAAAGTAATAAAACACCAGTTAAATTTAATCAAAAGGTTAAGATAGAAGCAACAGAGAAAATCTGTGTTAGTTAGTTTAAAATAATTATTAAACTACTCAAAACTCTCAAAAGGTAAGTCTGTTTTTCAGCAAATAGTTATTAACATGTAAATAAAATATGAGGATAATAAACATGAAATCATTAATACGCTTAGGAATTACCACAAGTTTAATCGCTACAACTATAGCGGGTACCATATTTGGCGAAACTCTCAAAGCTTTTGCTATACCCGAAGAAGATATTCTACAAAAATTAAGACCGATTCCTGTTTTTACTGTGGCTGACGAAGAGGGAGCTCCCTTAGTAGCATCAGGCATAGATGATAGTAAAGTCGCTGGTGTGTTTATCAGTGAAAGCGATGCCAAAGATTTTGTGGAAGAGTTAAAACAAAAAGATCCAGCCCTGGCTGAACAAGTGAGAGTAGTACCTGTTTCCCTAAGTGAAATTTATCAGCTATCTCAAGAAAGTGAGGCAGATCCCAATGGCATAAAATTCGCCTATGTGCCTGTTGATGAAGAAGTAGAAAAAGCTCAAGAAGTTCTTTCAGAATTAGGTCAAAAGTACCAAGGTGGTGTTCCTCTATTCGTAGCCAAAGCAGGTGAAGAACAAGGATATTTGACTATTGAAAGAAACAATGAACAAGTAATTCCCTTTTTCTTTGAAAAAAGTCAACTCCAAAATATGCTGTCTCGTTTTGAAGAACAGCAACCAGAGTTAGCATCTACTGTAGTAGTAGAAGTAGTACCTTTAGAAGTAATACTAGCGACCCTAAAAACTAGCGAGGATGAAGTGCTGAGAAAGATTGTTTTTGTCCCTACTGAAGAATCAATCGATTTTCTCCGTAGCACTCAAAAAACACCTGGAAATGCACCAACACCAAAACAATAGAGAAAAATATCTAGAAATAAATACAGTTAAACAGTGGCGAGAGAAAGCAAAAGCTAAGGCTCAAGCCGCTGAAATTGACCCCTATGAAGTAGACTGGTTGTTACAAACAGTAACCACATTAACTAAGTTAGATTTACGCCTAAACTTAGATAAACCAGAAAAACTAATCAAGTCAAGCAAATCCATCCCAGAATTAACTCAATTGTGGCAAAAAAGAATATCTGAACGCAGACCAATTCAATACCTGGTAGGGGTAAGTCATTGGCGAGATTTAACCCTACAGGTTTCCCAAGATGTTCTGATTCCTAGACCTGAAACAGAAAGTATTATTGATCTAGCAGTCAGTGCCGTTGAGAAAACAGGGGATCAGAGTCTGAGTCAAGGGATTTGGGTAGATTTAGGAACCGGAAGCGGAGCGATCGCTCTAGGATTGGCTACTGTATTTCCCAAAGCTACTATTTATGCTGTTGATTGTAGCCCTAAAGCTTTGAAGATAGCTCAAATCAACGCCGAGAAGGCAGGCTTAGTCTCTAGAATCAATTTTCGAGAAGGTTCCTGGTGGTCACCTATCAGGGAACTCTCAGGGCAAATCAGCGGCATGGTCTCCAACCCTCCCTATATTCCCACAGGGTTAATTGAACAATTACAAACAGAAGTAAGAAACCATGAACCTCATTTAGCCCTTGATGGCGGTCAAAATGGATTAAACTGTATACATCACTTGAGTGAAACTGCTCCTACCTATTTGCATTCCGGTGGAGTTTGGTTAGTAGAAATGATGGTCGGACAAAGTAAACAAGTAATCGAAATGCTCAAACAAACACACAGTTATAGAGACATACAGGTGTATAAAGATTTGAAGAGGATTGAACGCTTTGTATTAGCATATCGCCAATGAAATATTGCCAATGACAATAGTATCAGAATCAGAATTAATCAACGGGGCAATTGCTGGAGAAATGATTTGTTTCCCCACCGATACAGTACCCGCCTTAGCAGTTATCCCAGAATCAGCAAGTAAAATTTTTACTCTCAAACAACGTTCTCAAAAAAAGCCACTAATTCTTATGGGCGCAACCCCTTTTGACTTATGGCCCTTTGTAACTGGTACTCCTGCATCTCATCAGATTTGGGCTAATACAGCTCAAAAGTACTGGCCAGGGGCCCTAACTTTAGTGCTTCCTGCTTCTTTACAGGTAAATCCTCAACTCAATCCTCAAAACACTGGAACTATTGGACTAAGAATCCCGGCACAACCTATAGCCATCTCTATTCTCTCTAAAACAGGTCCCTTAGCTACTACTAGTGTGAATATTTCAGGTCAACCTCCTTTAGAAACTTTGGCAGAAATTGAAGAACAATTTCCCGAAATTTTGATTATAGAGAGTGAAAATCCTACAGCAAAATTAGGCAGTGGACAGCCTTCTACGGTAGTTAAGTGGCATGAAAATAATTGGAATGTACTACGAGAGGGTTCTATTAAAATTTAGTCAGCTGCTTTTGTGTATCTAAATTGAACTATGAAGACCAGGGAACAGGAAGAAACTTCTGAACATTGAGAACTATCAACTTTTCCAATTAATTTGATAATATTTAGTTTTAATGCGTCTATTGCTTAGTAGTGGTGCAAGTAAAAAGTTATTTTGTTGTGGTTTGTAGATTAAGCCAAAAACATCGTCAAAATAAAGCTTTTTTGAGGAGATTTAAATAAAATGAATAAACAAAAATTTACTGATTCCGTAGAAGAGTTGCAAGATAAACTAGAAATAACAGTGCAAGCTTATCAACTCGCTGTAGAAATGAGTCAATTTAAGGCCGGGTTTTTTGCTCGTATTGCACATGAATTACGTTCTCCTTTGACTCAGATGCTTAGTTTAAATGAACTAATCTTATCGGATTTATGCGAAAATCCCGCAGAAGAGAGAGAATTTCTGGCACGATTTCAAATTGCAGCTAAGAAGTTGATGTCAATCTTAGACGAAGTTATTGATATTTCTCGGTTGGAAAATTCTTCTTTAGAACTAAATTTAAATACCTTTAGCTTGGAAGAATTTTGTCAAGATTTACAGACTCAAACTTACTTACAAGCTAACAACCATAGATTAAAATTAGATATTGATTTATCTGATTTTGATGATTATCTTTATGGAGATTATCAACGTTTATTATCTGCTATAGTACTACTTATTGATGCAGCTTTTAGTGAAATGGAATCAGGTCAAGTTACTATTAACTGTTCTCAACACAGCGATTCTCGATTAATCACTGTTAATATCAATTTGCCTATTTTCATTAAGTTGAACAGTCAATTAAGTTTAAATACTCTTAATCATAATTCTCTTAAGTTTGATAATTATACTACTGTCTTAACGGAAATTAGATTATTTCTTCTCAATAATATACTTCAATCAATGGGGGGAGATTTAAATATTACTCATAGTTCTGTTTCTAACACTAGGTTACAATTGGGAATTCAAAAAGCATTGTCTACTGATTCATGAGGACTTACTGAAAAAGTGTTTTGGAGATGAACAAAAAATTAGTTATTCAAGCAGGACGTACAGAGAGACAATACTGGCAGGATTTGTGGCGATATCGAGAGTTATTTTATTTTTTAGCATGGCGAGATATTCTAGTACGTTATAAACAAACAATTATTGGTATTGCTTGGGCTTTAGTACGACCTTTTTTAACTATGGTTGTGTTTACAATTGTTTTTGGTAAGATAGCCAATTTACCCTCCCAAGGGATTCCCTACCCTATTTTAGTCTTTGCTGCTATGTTACCTTGGCAGTTTTTTGCTAATGCCCTAGGGGAATGTAGTGATAGTGTAATTAACAATTCTCAGTTAATTAGTAAAGTTTATTTCCCTCGTCTGATTATCCCAGCAAGTTCAGTAATCGTTAGTTTTGTCGATTTTCTCATCTCCGGTATGATATTACTTGGTTTGATGGCTTGGTATAACTTTGTTCCTAGTTGGCGTATTTTAACTTTACCTATTTTTATTTTAATTGCTTTTGCGGCTGCTATTGGAGGAGGGTTATGGTTTTCTGCTTTGAATGTACAGTATCGTGATTTTCGCTACGTTGTTCCTTTTTTCGTGCAATTTGGCTTATATATTTCTCCAGTAGGGTTTAGTAGCAATATTGTTCCAGAGAAATGGCGGTTATGGTATTCCCTTAACCCGATGGTGGGGGTAATTGATGGCTTTCGTTGGGCGATTCTTGGAAATAATACCGAAATTTATTGGCCAGGGTTTATTCTCTCTATCGCATTAGTGATAATTTTAGTGGTTACTGGTATTACTTATTTTCGCAATATGGAGCGTAAATTTGCTGATATTATTTGAACTCTCGATAACCTTAGAACGAGTGCCAAAGATTAATGAATTTCAGTGATATTGTTGAAGTGTAAAAACTTTTTTTGATGATAATATTTACAGATAGAGAACTTCACAGAGCTTGGCGAGAAAATAAAAAGGCATCAGAAGTCACCGACAAAACCAACGCTCATCGACTACTATTATTTTATGCTGTCGAATGTGGACTAAAAGCAGTATTAATGAAACGTGAAAACAAAAATCGTACCGATTTATGTGCAGAAAAATGTCAACTTCTGCGGGCTGAAGCCGCGCAGCTTGGACGGCCCAACGTCTGACTAAGAGTTGGCGCTTACCAGGAGCCAAAAGCCATAACACCGGTTTCCCCAATCTTGTCATTAACTACAATATTGTGTTTAATAATTCCCTATTTTTATGGTTAAAATAAATTAGGGAATTATTTTTTTGCCTAAAATAGAACAAAAACCATAGCTTAATAGTACTAAGTAAACAGCAGTATGAAACAGGAACATTATGATCGCCTCAAACAAGGTGTTGAAGCCTGGAACATCTGGCGCAGAAAAAATCCAGAAGAACAAATTGACCTTAGTGATGCCAATCTCCAGGGAATTCAACTACCCGCAGTGATTCCTAATAGTTTATCTTTAACCAATCATGATCCTGTATATGAATACTATAGCGGTAGAAATTTGGAGCTTATTGGTATTGATTTGAGATTTGCCAATCTACGTGGCACCAAGTTTTGTAATGCTGATTTACGTGGAGGGAGATTTGGAGGATCACATCTAGACCATGCTGACTTCAGTGGGGCTAATCTTAGTAATAATTTTGATGAAGAAGCAACAGTTGAATTCATCATCTGCCGAGGAGCAAATTTCTTATTTCCTATGGGTACATTTCTTGAAGAAACAAACTTTACTGGGGCAAATCTAAGCTATGTAGACTTTGGTGGACCAGGTTCCTTTTTTATTCGTTCTAATTTTACTAACGCGAATCTCAGTTATGCTAATTTATGTGGAGTTTCTCTGGCAGATTGTTGTCTTACTGGTGTCAATTTAGATGATGCCAAATTAAAAGGGGCAAACTTAAAAGGTATTAACTTGAGTAAAATTGATATAAGAAATGCTAATCTTGAAAATATCAATCTTTCTGAAGCAATACTCGACAACGCTAATCTTAGTGGTAGTAGTCTGATTAGAGCTAACCTAACTCATACATCTCTGAAAAGGGCTAAACTCAATGGTAGCAAGCTTAGTGAGGCGAATTTGAACCATGCTGATTTATCTGAAGCTAATTTGAATGATGCTAATCTGTGTCAAGCAAAAGCTCTCGGAACTCGGTTCAATCAAGCTATTCTCACAGGAGTGTGTATTCATCGCTGGCAAATCAACAATCAAACACAGTTAACCAACCTGATTTGCGACTTTCTTTACTTACAATGTACCAGTTCTGATGGTAACATGTTTAATAATAATTTTACTAAACGTCGCCCTTATAATAGGTCTCGCTCTTTTTCTCCTGGTGAATTGGAAGCACTTATTCAGTTTCAATCTTCTGGAAAGATTTTAGATTGGGTCTTTCCCGAAGGAATTTATTGGCCAGCTTTCTCATCAACCTTAAAAAAGTTTTGCAGCAATTATCCGCAACAAGTACTTCAATTGCAGTCATTAGAGCAAAAACCAAATGGGGCACTTGTTATTTACCTAAAAATTACATCTGATGGAAACTTAGAAGAAATTGAACAAGTTATCCACCAGATTTACAGCCAAGAGGCCCAAAAATGCCAAAAATATAGTGCAGATTTAGAAAATTCTCCTCAAATCGTTGAGAGGTTATCTTGGCAGCAGGGCAAAAACCTAGAAGATGTAATTGATTACCTATCTAGATTAGAGACAAGAATGTCTGAGGCCAAAAAATCTAAATTTATCTCTGATTCACGAATAAAAGTGGTTAAGGGAAATTTACTTGAACAGGAGGTAGATGCTATTGTTAATGCCACTAATCAACATCTTTCCGGTCGGGGAGGTGTAGCCTATTCGATTCGTCAAGCAGCAGGAAAGAGGTTAGATGAACACTGTTTTCGCCTAATTCCCCTCAATGTTGGAGAAGCAAAAATTACTCCTGGCTATGATTTGTCTATACCCTGGATAATTCATACCCATGGTCCCCTATGGATTGATGGTATTAGTGGTGCTAAAGAGGAGGAATTACTAGCACAATGTTATCGTCATAGTCTAGCTTTAGCAAAGCAACAGAAAATCACAAGTATTGCTTTTCCTGGTATTGCCACAGGAGTGCATGGGTTTCCTAAACAGAAAGCTGCTCAAATTGCCCTGTCTGAGGTGACCAGTTTTCTTGATACCTGTTCTTCAATTCAAACCCTTATTTTTGTTTGTTGGACTGACCTAGAGTACAGTTATTATCAAGCAATTTTAGAAAATACCTGAGGATTCATGTAGTGATAAATAAGTACCAGAGTAGAAAAAGAAATTCTTTCTGTGCCTTATCGTCAATAAAAATACAAGGTGTTTTGGAAACTAGATGTTGTAGCACTCCCCGGCCCAAATATAAGGTTCCTGCAATATCGACCAATGAGCTTAAAAATGCTCAGAAAAACAACCCGAAAACCTTATTCTTTCGTTCAACTATTATATAACACAAGTCGAAAGTCGAGCAAAAAAGCAAAAGGTTAAAACGATTAATAGATAAAGCTTTCAGGCTTTCGCTGCCCCTGGTTGCACGAACCTTCTATTTTGGCCGAATCTTTGCCTTTTCCTGGACGATAAAATTATTATTCTTGTCTTGGAACGGGTAGCGGCTTGAATGAGACTAATTCCAAGGTTAATCCCCTGTTTATTTCTCTAGTTCTCCCGTTTCCTTCAAGATTTGTGTTTCCAAGCTAGGGGAAATATGAAAGTGAGCTTGTATCCGTAATTGTTTGATTACGTCTCTAACCGAAGAAACTTTTCCCTCATACCATCCTCTCAAAATAATCCCCAATATTCCTGTTACTTTTAATCCTAAGATTCTGGCTATTCTTCTCCCCTCTTTTTCATCCAAAAGTAACCAGTCCGACTTAAGTTCTACGGCTAAAGCAATAGCTTCTGCTTCTCCTTTATCTACGTCTCGTCTCAATACTTGTATAAAAGCTGGTGCCTTTATTGCTCTAACTTTAATCCAATCAGCTTCCATGGCTTCTTTTAAGATTTGAGAGCCGGGTAAGTTTTCATTGATTCTTAATTCCTTTTTTACTTCAGTCGGAATGATAATTTCGGCAAATTGTTCTCTTACAAGGAAAAGATGATCAATTATAGCTAAATTAAGCAAAGGAGAAGTGTCACTGATTACGAGCATAACTGAAATCTTCTTCTAGTTCTGTAGGGGAATAGTGTCGGTTAATTCCTCTTTGACCCAATAGTTTACTGAACTCATAATATTCCAGATTCGCTAGTTCTCTCGCTTTGCCGAATGAAACTAATTCTTGTTGATATAAACTTAACGCCAATTCTTTAAGAAGTTCTCCTTCAATTTGTTTTTCCGGTAAGCGAATAGATTGAACAATGGAATCAGGAATTGATAATTGCATTTTGTCAGTTAATTAAACGTTAAATAACTATCTTAATCATAGCTGATTTTGGTTCTGTTGCCAAAAATATTAACCATAAAACCATAAGGGATATACTTTATACAACTAAGTCACTTCTCTATTCAACCTTTAAATAGGTTCTAGAAGACAAATAGGTAGCCAGGTTTGCTGACCATTATCAAAAGTTACTTTAAAGCCATATCTCTTTGCTAATGCTGTTATTTCGATGCCGTCAAACTGTGCGATCGCGTTACCATTATCATCTACAGTAATGACAGTGGGAACTTCTTTTGTAACCGTTCAGGGGGCGATCGGGCGATCGTTAATACCTAATTGATAGCAGTGGGATGTAAAAGTTTTCCGTGGAAATGAAAGAAACAGGCAAAGTCAGAAAAAGATGATATTCTATAAGGTATGAAAACCTTGTAAATCCCCTAATAACATACGCATGAAGTAACCTTATCGCCTTCAACTGAAGCAGCACAAGAGCTATTAGGATTGAGCTTCCGAGGTATTGTAATTAGCGACCGCTATAATGCTTACAACTGGTTGGCTCTAAAGCAAAGAAAACTATGAGGGGCACACTTAAAAAGAGAATTTACCAAAATATCAGAGCGTCAAGGAATCGCCAGACAGATAGGAAGAGACCTGTTAGCACTCATATAAACGATTGTTTCGACTCTGGAAAAAAGTTAGAGATGGAACTTTAAGCTATATTGAGTTTCAAAAAAACGTTTTTATATTCCTGAGATATTCCGAGAAGGATTAGGATTTTCTTTCAAGGTTGCACGCCCTCGTATTTTAGCTATAAAACGAAAACTTTTGAAAACAAGATTTAGATAATAAAAGTGAGGTTGGAAGTCCTTTATGAATCACTACTGCGTGCTATTATGTATTCAATTAGCTTATCATCTATTCATTCACTGTGAGATTCGAGGGGATTATTTAATTCTTCACTATTATTAAAAAGTCATTATTTCATCAA
Organism: Johannesbaptistia floridana; assembly: GCF_057440575.1. NCBI lineage: Bacteria > Bacillati > Cyanobacteriota > Cyanophyceae > Chroococcales > Cyanothrichaceae > Johannesbaptistia > Johannesbaptistia floridana. The sequence goes on along the minus strand of NZ_JALKVM010000255.1, from coordinate 61,350 downwards.
AACAAGCACGCGACAATGAAATTCACTGATTAACCTAGGTATAACAGGTATTATTTTATTAACTTTGCTTATTATCTTTCCTTTATTGCTATTGTTTTGATACAGAAATAAATCCTCTCTAAATTCTGCTGAACTAAATTTATTGGTATAGGATAGTAACTCTTGACGAGTTGGATAATTAGTATGATTATGGAGATAATTGTAGTTTAGCTGGGCAACTTCTGAGGCTTTTTTGTTGATTTGAAACTCATTGCGTATGCCTAATAATGCCCACAAATAAAGCCAATATTTATTTCTAATAATACTAGCAAGAGGGACATGGACGTGTACTTCCCTTAATCTGTATCGGCTAGGAAATATGTTTATATTAATACCTTCAGGTTTGAGTACTCTTTTTATTTCGTCTAAAGTTTCTTGATAGTTCATTACATGTTCAAAAACTTCTGCACTAAAAATATAGTCAAAAGTGTTATCTTCAAAAGGTAATCGATAGGGAGTAGGGATGGGAATGAGAATACCTGGTTCAAATTTTTCTATGACTTCCTTGGTGAAATTTGTATGAGTTTTATCACCAATAAAATCGCACCCAAAAGCTAAATAGCCTTTTTCTCTCAAGATTTTAACTAAATCTCCCCCGCCACATCCTAGGTCGAGTATTTTAGCTTGTGGATGTAATGGCTCAATTTGTTCTACAATATTTAAAAAAGTATTTGCTACTTTTAAATTTGCTTGGTAGTTTATTTGTTCTGTGTTAGACATTTGTAGCTCATCAAATTAAAAAATTGTTATTTTCTTAAAACAAGCACGCGACGATGAAATTTACTGATTAACTCAGGTACAATAGGGATTATTTTATTGAATTTGTTGATAATCTTTCCTTTGCTGCTATTGTTTTGATATAAGAATAAATCTTCTCTAAATTCTGCTGAACTAAATTTATGGGTATAGGATAGTAACTCCTGACTAGTGGGATAGTTAGTATGATTCTGTAAAAAATTGTAGTTTAGCTGGGCAACTTCTGAGGCTTTTTTGTTGATTTGAAACTCATTGCGTATGCCTAATAATGCCCACAAATAAAGCCAGTTTTTATTTTTAATGATACTTCCAAAAGGTACATGTACGTGTGCTTCTAGTAATCTGTATCTACTAGGAAACATGTTTACATTCATACCTCCAGGTTTGAGTAATCTGTAAATTTCGTCTAAAGTTTCTTGATAGTCCATTACATGTTCAAAAACATCAGCACTAAAAATATAATCAAAACTGTTGTCTTCAAAAGGTAATCGATAGGGAGTAGGGATGGGAATGAGGATACCTGGTTCAAACTTTTCAAGTACTTCATTGGTGAAATTTTTATAGGTTTGGTCGTTAATAAAATCGCACCCAAAAGCTGAATAGCCTTTTTCTCTAAGGATTTTTACCACATATCCTTCGCCACATCCTAAGTCAAGTATTTTCGCTTGTGGTTTTAAGGGTTGAATTTGTTCTACAATATTTAAAAAAGTATTGGCTACTTGTAAATAGATGGCTTGATAGTTTATTTTTTCTTTGTTAGACATTGGTTTTTACATTCTTTTGAGAGTAAAACTTATCGATAACTTGACGATAAAAGTTGACTAATTGATTAACCACTTTTTCTGGGGAAAGTTTTTCTATCCTTTCTGCTGCTTTTTCTTCTATTTTAGCTTTTTCTTCTAAATTTAACTCTAAAACTTTATTAATAGTTTTCAGTAAATCTTGAGCATTATCTTTTTCACACAAAAAACCGCTGACGCCGTCTACAATTAATTGTTCAAAACTAGTTCCCTGGGTACCAATTACAATTCTTTTGTGGGCCATTGCTTCTAAACAAGTATTAGGAAAATTATCTACTCTAGAGGGTAAAACTACTGCGTAGGCATGAGCAATTATTGGATATAAATATTCATGAGTTAGTTTATCAAAATGAATAACTCTATCTTGGTATTCAGCCGCATTATCTTTTATTTGTTTCATTACACTTGTCCCCTTATAGCCTAAATAGTCTTTATCTTTGCCTACAAATACAAAGGATAAATCGGGATGATTTTCAAGTAAAGGATGGATAATTTCAGCAATTAAGCCGCAGCCTTTCATTAAGCCAATTACTCCAAAAAAAAGTAAATATTTTTTCTCTTTTAAATGGGTTTGATAGAGACTATCATTAAGTTCTGTTGTGTCAAGAATAAATGGGGTTTCGATAACTTCTACAGGTCTACCTATAGCTAACTCTACTGCTTGAGCATTTAATTTACTAGGTGCAAATAAAGCATCTACTTTAGTATAGGCAATATCTTCTACTTTTTCACTTAGTTTCATATTCAGAGTCGGTTTCAACTCATAGGCTTGATTCCAGAGAGGAAGATAACTAGAAATTCGGATTAGAGAGGGAATAGTTTTGACAGGAAATAGTCCTAATCCGGCACAGCTTGGGTAGTGAATGAGAGAAAAGCGTTTAGTTTTGTCGATTTTTTTAATTATTCTGTTTAGGGAAAAACTGAGCAAACTATAATAGGTTATGTGTTTTAACTGTCTTAGAGTTAATAAGTTGAGAAATTTAGCAATTAGCGCTTCTTTGAATTTAATTCGATGTACTTCGATGCCTTTGTGATTAAATACTTGATTTTGATTGCTTAAAACCATAACAATAGGCTTATGTCCTAATTGCTGTAAAGATAAAGCAACTCGATGGAGGTAATTAGCTAAGCCACCATCAAAGCTTCCTTCGGTAACGTATTCTGTTGTTACTAAACCAATAGTCAAGGGAGATTCAGTCTGATTCATATTTATATTTCCCACAGATAAATATTATTGATTTTGCTGTAGCCACTCATCTAAGAAGAGGAGTAACCAGAGGGGTTGAGTCGCTTTTTTGTTAAGCAAAGTTGTTAGGGTTTCTGGTCGAAAATAGGCTTGTAATCTAGAATTTTGACCGAGAAATCGCTCCTTTAATACTTGGCGATAATTTCCCTGTTGAGAAAACCACTTTTCAATTGGGGTGCTAAATCCCATTTTCCGACGATGCAAAAACTCTGAATCATAGTAACGAGTGAGTAATTTTTTAAAGAGTAATTTTCCTTCCCACTCTCCTTGTTGATTATGAGCAATATTTAGAGATTCAGGAATAGTGGCGGCGAATTCAAAAACATTGACATCAACTATCGGTGTTCTAACTTCTAAACTGTTAATCATGCTGGCAATATCAACTTTAGTTAAAATTGAACCGGGCATATAGGTTTTTATATCGAGATATTGGGCCTTTTGACTCCAACCATAAGACTCAATTTTAGTATTTTCTTGAGTAAATACATCAATAGGTTGATTAACTAAAGGGTGATATTCTTCTCGCCACAGTTGGTAACGTTTATCAGCTTGGATTGAGGTCATAAAACGCAACCAAGCCTGTAAATTAGGATGCCGAGGGGGATAAATTTGGGGTTTTAAGAGTTGGGCGAGAGGATAGACTAATCGCTTCCAGACGGGTTTTTCTTCTTTGTTTAACCAAGCCATCCAATTTCTATAGGTGTTATATCCTGCAAAACATTCGTCACCACCATCTCCAGATAACACCATGGTTACTTGTTCTCGGGCCATTTTACAAACATAATAGGTGGGAATGGCGGAACTATCCCCAAAGGGTTCTCCGTAGTGTTTAACTAGTTTTGGTAGGAGAATTTCTAAGGCTTCAAGTTTGACAATTTCTGTATGGTGTTCTGTTTGCCAGAGTTTAGCTGGTATTGCTGCATACTTAAGTTCGTTGAATTCTTCTTCTTCAAAACCAATGCTAAAGGTTTTTACAGGCTGTTCTAACAGTTGACTCATATAGGCGACAATTGCACTAGAATCAACTCCTCCAGATAAGAAGGCGCCAAAGGGTACATCGGCAACTAAATGAGATTTAACAGATTCTTTGAGAACAATGTCAAATTCTGCTAACCAGTCTGCTTCGGTTTTTTGATTGTTGGGATTAAAATTTAATTGCCAATATTCTTCGCTTTTTGAGAGTTCTCCATCGAAGCTGATACTTATTCTGTGGGCGGGTGGTAATTTTTTGATTTGTTGATAGATGGTTCTTGGAGGGGGAATATATTGTAACCATAGATATTGGTCTATAGCTTGAACATCTATATCTAAGTTAACCGGAATTTGTTTTAATGCTTGGAGTTCTGAGGCGAAGGCGAAATATTCTGGGGTATTTAAATAGTATAGGGGTTTAATTCCTAGTTGGTCACGGGCTAAAAATAGTCTTTGTCTGTTTAAGTCCACAATCCCAAAGGCAAACATACCCCGAAATTTTTCTACACAACTATCACCCCATTCTTCGTAGGCGTGAACAATTACCTCTGTGTCTGATTGGGTTTTAAATTTGTGTCCTACTACTGATAATTGGGTTCTTAGTTCTCTATAGTTATATATTTCCCCATTGAATGTTATCCAGATTGTTTCATCTTCGTTACACAGGGGTTGTTGTCCGGTGGCTAAATCAATAATTGCTAGGCGTCGATGGGCGATCGCCACATTGTTTTTCAGCCAAATCCCCTCTCCATCGGGACCTCGATGAGAAAGAGAAGCTGTCATTGCTTCTATTTGGGATCTATCTACTGATTCTTTAAAATTAATTAGTCCGGTTACGCCACACATTTATATAGGTTTATTGTTCTTTCTAGAAAGATTGTAATTTATTTGGTTAACTTTCTGCCATCCTAATTGTTGTATAATTGTCTAATGAACGAACCGACCTTAGCACAACTTAAACCAAGATATGAGTCTTCCCTATTCCCTTTTTAGTAACAATTTAACTTGTGGTGGTACGAAGGATTTTAACCAATGATAGGGATAGAGGCTAATTACGTAAAGAGTAGTTCCTAGTCCGCAGGTTTTAAATATAATTGTTAAACCTTTGATTGCTTCATCTATACTTTGTGCCTCCTCTTTCCAAGTTAGAGATAAACCCTTGTGATAAACTCCTATCACTTCATCAAACTTTTTAGAGGCTAACTTATGAAAATGCTTTTTTAAACAACGAAATATATAAATTCGGTTACTATGAAATTTAACTCCTTGTTGACTCGCTGTTTTAGTGATTCCTCCAGCATGTAGACGATAAGCACTCATTTTTTCAGGAATTCTCCGTAATAATCCCTGGGTAGCTGAAGTAATGTAAATAACAAGATCAGCACTATTAAAATGCAAAAATTCTGGGGGGAGTTTTTCTAGACACTTAGATTTAACTAAAAAAGAAGAAGTATGAAATGGTGTGATTGCTGAAATGGTATCTTCTAAAGAACAATCAAGTTTATCTTGCCAGTTTTGCCAAAACTGAAAATTTTTTTCCCTTGTTTCTAGGTTACAGTTTATTTCCGTATCGTGAAAGGAACCCACATAGTGAGAATGATTCTCTAAAAATTCCACTTGTTGTTGGAGTTTCAGGGTATCTGTCCAATAATCATCTCCTTCTAAAAAAGCAATATATTCTCCTCGACAAGCGGCGAAGGTTTTGAGCAAATTTAGTCTACCACCATAGCCTAAATTTTGCTCATGCAGCAACACTGTAATCTTATCTGAGTACTTTTCCCCATAGCTTTGAACAATTTTTCTCGTGCCATCAGTAGAACAGTCTTCCCCAATCACTAATTCATAATCAAAATCAGTCTTTTGCATCAAGACACTCTCAATTGCTTGAGAGATAAAAGACTCATGATTGTAAGTTACCATCAAAACACTTACTTTAGGACTTTTACATTCTCTCATGTTCAACTGAAAATTACTTAATTTGCTCGATAGGTATCACTGGTTCTTGCTTGCTGTCACTCTTGCCATTAATATTTTTAGCATTTTGAACCACAAAGCGCAAAATACTGCAAATTTTGACGATATCTTCTCTGTTAATTGCGGTCCCAGTTGGTAGTAACATTACTCTTTGGGTGAGTTGTTCGGTTTCTGGAAGTAATAAGCCTGCATGGGGAAAATAGGACCGATAGGGTTCCATACGGTGACATCCGGGATAAAAGTAACGACGCGCTACTATATTTTCAGCATTGAGAATATTAACTAAGTCATCTCGGCTAATTTTGGTACGCTTTTCGTCTATTTCTAGGACAACATATTGATAGTTACATTTTTCCTGGTCATTATAGGGTAGTAGTTCAATTCCTGGAATTGAAGCTATTTCCTGTTGATAGCATTTATAGTTACGATAATTAACTTCCACAAATTCCTCAATGCTTTCTAGAGAGGTTAATCCCATTGCGGCAGAAGCCTCATTCATCTTACCGTTAGTACCGATGTAAATAACATTATCTAATCCTGCAAAACCAAAATTAGTCATGAGGCGAACTTTCTTCGCTAGTTCATCATTGTTAGTGACAATGGCGCCACCTTCAAAGGCATTCATAAATTTAGTTGCATGGAAACTGAATATTTCTGCTTCCCCAAAATTACCAATCATTTGGCCTTGATAGGAACAACCAAAGGCATGGGCAGCATCAAACATTAATTTTAGATTATGCTGATGAGCGATCGCATTTAAAGCTTCTACATCACAAGGATTTCCCCAAACATGAACCCCAATAATACCTGTTGTGCGGGGGGTAATCATGGCTTCAATACGATAGGGGTTGATGGTATGGGTTTGAGGGTCAATATCACAGAAAACCGGGGTTATTTCTTGCCATTGTAAAGCGTGGGCAGTAGCAATAAAGGTAAAAGAGGGGACAATAACTTCTCCGGTTAAGTCTAAAGCACGAATAGCTAGTTCTAGGGCAATTGTACCATTACAAGTAGCGATGCAGTGTTTAACGCCAATATAGTCAGCTATTCGCTGTTCAAATTCTTGAACAAATAGACCATGATTAGTGAGCCATTTACGGTCTAGCATATCGTTAATTCTAGCGATAAGAGCTTCTCGATTACCAATATTAGGGCGACCTACGTGATGTTTTTCCGTAAATGCTGGAGTTCCCCCAAATATTGCTAATTCTTGAAGATTGTTTTTAACTTGATTTAGACCACTACCCATAATATATATACCCCTTTAGTAAAAATCTTGATAATTCCTTGGTATAAGTATTTTTTCGGAATTCTTGTTTTATTGGTACTGCCTCCTGTTTATCAGTATACCCAGACCAACTATTAAACACATCATTCTGATTAGGAAAAAATATAATTTTTCCCCTATTAAATACTAATAGTAGGAAAACTAATAATTTAGATAAAGAGTCAGATGAGCTTCTAGCAAAGTTTCTGGAATTTGATTTAGAGTGTGTCGTGGAAACAGTCATCAGAATTATTCACGAAGAAGGCTGGCTTGAATTTGCTGATTGGTTACAATTATTTTATGCTGAGATACAAGGCCAATTGGTAGCAATAGTTACTAATTTCTATTTGTCATTACCAGAAGCGAAGTTATATTATTTATTGAGGATTTAGAATCTCAAGGTTGTAAACTATACTTAGATAGTAGAGTTAGTAAAAAACTTTTCATGTATAATATTAAAAAAACTACAGCAAACAAGTTTTTCATTTTTTTTCTAGCATTTGGCTTTTTATTAGCATTTACAATACTGGGTCTGGGCAATGCAACTCATGCTACCGAGTATAGTGCAAAATGTCCAAATGGTGCATTTGTTAAAGAAATTGTTGCTAAGCAACGAGATCATCGACTAGGAATCCGTTGCTACAAAGTAGGTGGGAGAACAACATCAACTGATGATGGAAAGTTTTGGACGAGGTACTTTGCACGTAATGTTATGTCTAACAGAAGTTATTCGACAGCAAGTTGTCCTTCTTCAAGCTTTATTTCAGAGGTTATTTACAGTGATGCTATGGATCATTGGGGGATTAGATGTAGACAAATTGCCGCTAATGGTCAAGCCGCAGTTCAATCTCGGGATTTTTGGACAAGAACTTTCTTAAATACCTCAAGCAACGAGTCAGAGTGGGCTACATGTAACTCCACAGGGATTGGAGCAGAAATTATTTTTGAGCAAGGAAATCTCTCTTTACGCTGTAGACAAGCTCTTGTCAATGGTCAGCCCCTTATATTTGATGATGGCTACTGGACTAGATTTTTCGCTGAATAAAACGGTTCTGTTGCAAAAAGTCATGAAGTATACAAACTTTCTGTATATCTTGCGTAGTTTTAAGCAGCAACATCAAAAAGTGATTTAACGAAAGTGTCAGAAATGGGGGCTCAAAAATTGACTTAAATTGATTAAAGAGTCCTTTCTTTCTATTTTTAACTTAAGCTGCTATAAACATTTCTTTTAACAAATTAACTCTCTCTAAAAATATTTTTCTTCTCTCAAATAAAGACACGAATTCTCCCATAAATATTTGAGGTCTAAAGAAGTTTTGTACTTCTTCAAATAATTGGCAAAATCTCTCTGCCGATTCAAAATTTCCCCATCCCATCATCGGATAGTATCTCTGTTTTATTCCTCGATGACTTTGCTCTATTGGATTATCTTGACAGTTAACTTGTTGATGAATTACTTCTTCTCCTAATTCCTCTGCAATTGCTCTTGGATAAGAATTTAGTCCATCTGTTATTACTTTTTGTGGTAAATGCTTCACTATTGTCTTTGCCTGAGAAAAAAAGGCTTTTGCTGCTTCTATATCTCTAGTTTCGCTTAATCTTATATCGACTAAATTTCCTTGCCCATCTATAGCTCTATACAGATAACACCATTTCCCTTTGACACAGACAAAAAACTTGTTCTCAGTCCTGACACTTTCCTTTTTACTCTTACTAACTCTATAGTAGCATTACTGTTAAGTTTTTAGTGGTTAGTGTAGTGCTATCTAGGCTAAGATGAAAATGTTAATGTTCAGATATTTAACCTATGGGACTAAAAGATGATAAAGAAAGGATCTCTGTTTATCTCAACAAAGATCTGAAAAGATGGTTAGCTCAACAAGCGAAACAAAATAATCGTTCAATGAGTAACTATATTAGCGCTACCCTTGAAAACATCAGAGAGAATGACTCTGGAGAAAAAATATTGTGACCTAATTATTCCACCGAAGTAGGATAATCGGAGTCAAATAATTAGATAAATATATTGACTAGGAGTTCTCTCACTCTTGTGAGAGAAAGAACTTAATCATTAAATGTCTCGGTCATCTACTTTTACTTTCCCATCTTTAATCAAAGCTAAGATGGTTTCAATGTAATTACTCATTGAACGATTCCTAATTTTAGATTCATTTTCAAGCCACTCTTTAAGAGCAGCATCGAGATAAACACTTTTAATAACTTTCTTGAAAACAAGATGATGCACACCAAGATATTGATTTGAATTTTTTTGAGGGACAATAAAAGATGGACTTCTCACAAAAGTTAGCGACAAAGCTTCTTTCTTCAGCCGAATCTTTTCCAGTAGATTTTGATGATGCTTGGCGATGGATTGGTTATAGCAGCAAACAAAAAGCTAAAAATAAACTATTTAATCATTTTGAACAGGGAAGCGACTTTTTAACCAAATGGTTGAAAACTTCATCAGGTGGACGTCCTAGCGAAATGATAAACTTAACTATTGATTGTTTTAAATCTTTAGGTATGATGGCAGGGACTCAGCAAGGAACGAAAATTCGTCGCTACTTTTTAGAATGTGAACGCATTGCCAAACAAGCTGTTCAAACCATCCCCACTCAATCTGAAGAAATTCAAAAATTAAAACTCCAACTAGAACTCGCACAAACTCAAGAAAGATTGCTGAGGTCTACCCAGGCGATCGCCACTCTACATTCTCCAGAAATGGTAGCCCTAGTCTTAGGTAAACCCGATGCGATTGTCACTCAAATAAAAGAAATACCCACTGTCATTACTGTCGATGATCGGGGTAACGCGATCGCTAAACACGACGGCGTAGGAATAACTGCCCCTGGCAAAGAGATATGGCTTCGGGAAGAATACAAAAGCTTGCCGAAAGTGGCTTGAATCAATCGGTATTAAAGAAGAGCAGTGGTTATCTGAACCTTCCCTCATCAAGTCAAAGAAGCTGCCAAGAGAAATGCTGACCTGGTTGGATAAGCAATTCGCCAACAGGGAAGGTATCCGGCAAACAATCATCGGCGAAACTCTCTTCACCTCCAGATTAAGCCAAAGGAACAAGAGCAGTTGCTGACTCATCAAAGAGCTTTGACGGAAGATTTACCCCATGATATGCGACCTATTGCCGATGTTCCTCTACCTGGACGAGAAGAAGACCGTAAAATATTAATTAGCGATCGCCATCTAATGACAGAGTGTCAGTAGATCACTTGCGTCAGTTTTAAAGAGGCGATCGCGACGAAAATAGGCTGTCACTAATAAGTTTTAGGGCTATAAACTTATATTTTGGTCAGTTTTTTGGGCTGTTTTAACTGAATTTGGCGATCGCTGCTTAAAAATTTCCTTCTCTAGAAGGGACTTTGTGATCTACTGAGATTGTTTTTTATTTAAGATTTGGTTGACTTTTTAGTCAATACTTTTTGCCCCTCTTTCCTGCCATTCCCAAAAATCTCCATTCTCACGCTTGGGAAAACTTTTTGTTAATTATTTATGCGCACTCGCCAAAGGCGAGATCTCTTCGAGATCGCCCTACCCAAACCTCAAGATATATCAGCTTTTCAACCACCCTGTCACCCCGTCAGCTTCTTACTTCAAAACTCATTACTTCAAAACTCATTACTCAACCTCCACCAGTAACTTTGGGTAAAGATGCAATATCTGAGCTAACAATTAGGAGTATTAGGCTTTAAAGATAACTCAAAATCTTGTTGTCCTATTTTTATTTCTAAGCCTGTGTATCCTTCAAAGGTCAAACACCGAATCAGTTTAATTAACTCCTCCCCGGTCATTGTTGACCAATTAGCTTGAGTCTTCAACTCAAAAAAGTCTTTTTTGGTGTGATACGTGCCTTCTCCCTGTTGACTATGAGATGCTAAATCCATCCCTTGAGCTATTTTTTGCCAATATTCTAAAAATAATTGCTTTTCTGCTTCTCTAACTCTCTCAAACAAAGAACCTCCTGTATCCTCCTCACCGTATGGTACTTTGATTTGAGCTACAATTTTACCAGTGTCAATTCCTGCATTGATTTCATGTAAGGTTGCCCCTGCTGGAGTATTTTCCCACAAAGCCCAAAAAATCGGATAAAATCCTCTACCCCAGGGTAAATAGGCAGGATGTAAATTATAAATTTTTTGATACTTGGCAATTACATGGGGCTTAATAATTTTAGGATAATGAACTGATAAAGCGGTTTTTGAGGAGGTAAATTCTACTGAATTAACATTTTCTAAATAACATGTAATATTTAATTGCTTAGCTATGTCAGCAATCTTTTGTTCACAGGTAAAAATCTGAGTAATTTGCTCCCTGTTTACCTGTTGTAAAGCCCATAATCCTAAATCGCTGCCAAGATATAAATCAAACATATTTTGAACCGTCAACTATCATAATTATTTTGGTAGTTTTCCATCGTATTCTACAGACCAGTTAAGTTTGGGACGAACTAATCCTTCCCAATTTCCATACCAATCAACTTCTCTTTCTGTATCATGAATTTGGAAAACTAAAGCATCTTCTAAAAAGTGTACAACTCTACTTAAGTCTTCTACTATCATAATCCCGATTCGATAACTTGTAGCGTTTAAAAAATCTTTGGGAATAAAACAATGGCCTTTGATTAAACCAGCAGGAAACCTTTGTGGAGAAGAAAAAGTATTTAAAATTTTAACTCCTTCAAAACTAAATAAATGTAAGCTAAAGTTTAACATCATGTTATCTACATAGTTCCAGCATTCAAATTCAGCCACTAGAGGAGTTGCCACTGTTAATTCAACTTCTTGGGTTTGAGAAGCAGGAGAAATCGCCACTCTATACCATTTTACTCTTTCATTCCCTGGCGCCTTCTCTATATCTTCCCAAATATACTCATTTACTATTGATGTTGAGGTAGTTAAATACTTAGAAATAATTGCTGATGTTTCTCCGACACTGACAATTTTCCCAGCGTTAAGCCAAATACTTTTATTACATAAACTCTGTACTGCTGCCATATTATGACTAACAAATAATACTGTTCTTCCTTCTTTAGCCGCTACATCTCCCATTTTACCTAAACATTTTTTTTGAAAGGCTATATCACCTACGGCTAAGACCTCATCTACTACTAAAATTTCTGGTTCTAAATGTGCTGCTACAGCGAAGGCTAGACGCATATACATCCCAGAAGAATAACGTTTTACAGGTGTATCTAGAAACTTTTCTACCTCGGCAAAGGCCACAATCTCATCAAACTTACGCTTAATTTCTACACGAGTCATGCCTAAAATGGCACCATTAAGGTATATATTCTCCCTTCCGGTTAATTCTGGGTGAAATCCGGTTCCCACCTCTAAAAGACTCGCTACTCTTCCTTTCAGTTCAATTTTTCCTCTAGTAGGTTCTGTAATACGACTAAGTAATTTAAGTAGTGTAGATTTACCAGCGCCATTGCGCCCGATTATACCCACACATTCTCCCTGATTAACCTCAAAGGAGATTTCTTTTAAAGCCCAAAATTCTTCTTGGTGTTGAGAAATTGCCGATTTTTTCCTGAGAAAACTTTTAACAAGGGATTTAGTTTGAGCAGCAATTACATCTCGTAAGGCCACATAGTTAGAAACACCCTGTTGTTGATGCCCAATAATATATTTTTTGCCTAAATTTTCGACTTGAATAATTGGATATGACATTGTTTCTTAGCTTCCTATTTTAATTTTGTTGCCAAGAAATCTAGGAAGGATTTATCACCGATTTTCAATCCCCTCTAGGGCTTTCCGGGTTTTCTCATAGTAACTTTGTTCCCCTAAATCAAAGTATAGCTGACTAGCGGTTTCGAGATCTTTTTTAGCCCCTTGGCGATCTCCCATTTGATAGCGAATAATTCCTCGGTTATAATAGGCATGGGGATAATCTGCCTTAGAATTAATCACCACAGTATAATCTTTAAAAGCCTTTTCTAATTCTCGCATCTTATAATATAAACTTCCTCGTTGAAAATAAGCTGCTGTATAACTACTATTTAACTCAATCACTTGATTAAAATCAGCCATAGCCGCAGGAATATCAGGAAGATGCTCTGCAAAAATTAAACCCCTGAGATAATAGGCTTCAGCCGACTCTGGCTTTAGCTTAATTACTCTCTCTATATCTTCTAAAGCCAAAGAATACTTCTCTAAATCATAGTAAATAATCCCACGATTATAATAGGCTTCTGCCTCCCTGGGATCTATTCTTAAAGCTTGAGTTAAATCTTGAAGGGCACCTTGATGATTGCCCTGTTGGTATTTTTCTACTCCTATTTTTACCCATTCCAGGGCGCTGTGGTTTTGAGCAATAATTATGATAGGGGGTGGTGGCAGAAAATACATATCAAAATCACTTAATTCTTTTTAGGGGTAAATCTTTCCATGACTTGATAAAAGCCAGAAGAGAGAAAAGCTGGTCAACAAAACTAACCTTAGGTTTAGTATAGATAGGTAAAGCCGAATATTGTTGATAGGCCACATTAATCATAGTAGAAATTTCCGTGGCGTAGGGGTGATTATTTACATCTGGGTGCCAATAACGCATCAGTTTCTTATAGGATTTTTCTACACCTATAGCATCAGCTTCCGGTTCTACTTGTAGAACCTGCCACCAGTATATCTCTTTTTTCTGACTTAATTGGAGAATTTCTGTAACCATTGCCCAAGAAATATTAAAACAAACTTGATAAACTCCCCCTAAAACTTCTTTACCCAAAAAATGATAACTAGTTTCATGCCAATGTTTAAACAACAGTAGTTTTTCCGTTTGTTGCCAAAAATCTCCCTCAGTAAATTGTGCTAATGGTTGTATAGCTAGTAAACTTAAAATAGTTTTTACTTGGGGTTTTGGCGAATCTAAACTCAATAAAGCTGATAACTCCTGGGAAATGTTTTTTGCTTCAGGAAAATTGACCCATTGCCAATAATCAATTCCTGGTTTCCCCAGATTTTCCCGATAAAAATGGTGCCAACTAGCTTCAACAATACAAGCCAAAGGAGTCATCAAGGGGGTAGCTAAATGATAACATTGTCCTTGTAGGGCGCTTTCTGGTGCATCTTCCCAAAAACAAACTAAGTGATAGGATTCTCCCCAATTTTCTTCTTGGGTTATCTTGATTTTACTTGATGGTTTAGCATCCAAGTAAAAAACAAACCAACAAGCAAAGCTAAATAAAAGGATAAATAAACACAAAGCTGTAAAAATTAAGCCCATTGATTCAATTGAGTTAGCCAATTTTCCCATATACTTATAATTTGTTCTCTACGACGTTCAAAATTAGCAGCTATGCTGATAAAAAGAATACCCATAACTAAGCCGATAATCCATTTTAAAAAAGAATAGGTAAAACTCAAAACGATTAATTGGTAAAAAATAGTCAAGGTAAAAAGACAACTGCCAACATACAAAAAAGCCCGTATTTTAAAAAGTAAGCCCCAAAATACCCCAAATAAACCTATTATAACGGGAATAATTAGGGTTTTTTGATGGAATACCAAGGCGACAATCCCTATCATACCAAAGGCAAATAAGCGGAGATAATGTCTAGTTGATTTTTGCTGGGGTAGTTTCAACCAAGGGTCAACTCTGGCAATATAGAGAAGAGTCAAACCGACAATAAAGCTATATATAAGTAAATTTAAAATTCCTTGGTTAAATAACCAACGAGCGATCGCCCAATCAACAAACCCTATACTTAAATAAACTAGACGGATATTTCCCTGTTGCAGTGCTAAATATAAATAAAACAAAGCCACAGTAATTAAATTAATATCTGTGGGGTTAGTTGTCAACACAGCCACAGTAGGTAAAAGTGCAGCGCTACGTTGCCAAGGAGTAGGCTGCCACCCCCACCTTAGCCAAGGGAGTTGGTAAATAATCCAAGCAATGACTACAATCACCAACACCAACCAAGGATCTAAAATTCTTAACTGTTGCCAAATCAAACGGAGATAAACACCAGTAGCAATAATTTCTAAAATACCGAGATATATCCACCAGTTAACAGCTTGAGAGTCAAGGAAACGCCCTTTGGTAAAAGCATAACTAGCTATCAGTAAAGCCACCACTACTATGAGAAAAATCAAGTCTATCGATGTTTGGGTGATAAAAAAAACATTCCCCCATATTAGCCTGATAAACAAAACACTCCCTAGATGTATTAAACTAGCGCTTATCCAGTGAATATTAGCAATTAGTTTAATTTCCGTGACAGATAAATTTAAATACTGATTATCCCCTCTAGTTTGACAAAACCAGGCAGCAACTAAATAGATAATTGCCAGCACTCCCGTAGTTAAAGCAATGATAGTTAATTTAATCCCGAGAGTCAGAGGTAAAATTCGATACAGTATAATCTCATAAATAGCTAAATCAATCAGAAAAAGAGAAATATAAACAAGCCATTTGTATCTAGGGTTAAGATAGCTAACTCTCCAGCTAGTCAAACCAATTCCAAGGGTAAGTAAGCCTGTATAAACCGTAAAATAACCCAAGCGACAAGCTAAAGCAATTCCACCATAAAACAAAGGTAAAAATATTTTCAGCCTGGGGGTAAAATAGCGAGTTAATCCTAAACTAATTACTGCTAAACCTAGATTAACCGCAGCTAAAATTATTCTGCTACCTTCAGTTAAAGTAACAATCTCTATGAAAATCAGCTCTAATAACCAAGCTAAAAGGTAGCCTAAATCAAATTTAGTAGGAGTTTTATCTTTCATGGCGATAAATATAGCCCACATAGACGAAGAATATTACTAAAGCTGCCAAAGCTTGCCCAGAAGGAGAAATTATCTGACTAGGTAATAAAATAACTCTGATACTCAATAGCACTAATTCTCCAGCGCCAATGAATATGCCCCAAAAACGAGCAGCAGCTGCATAACCAGGGTAATATTCTGTCAATAATGAAGCTAATACCAAAAGAATTACCATCAACATCACTCCAGCTAACCACCAATCAGCCAAACTGAAACTAGGAGATAGTAAAGTTACTGTTAAACCTAGGATAAAACCAATATGTAATAATCTAACCCATTGCTGTGGTAAATACCTACTATTGATAAACATTAACCCGGAGGCTACTGCTAAACCGATGATACGGCAGGGCAAATTCTCTAAATAAAGTAGTTGGGCAATTATTAAAGCAATAGCACTATATTTAGCGGCGATGATTTGTTTTTTTAGACTGTAGCGATGGGCTATTAAGCTAAGAGTTAGAGGAATTAATAACCAAACTAATCTAATTGTATCTGTACTTATATGAGTATGAAACCAAAAAGCAAAATAACCGATTCCGGCTAAAATAAAACCGATTAACCAGGTAGTGTGAAGATATTTAAAGATTATTCCACGTCTAGAAGATAAATTCCTACCAATGCCATGAATAACAAATTCACTCACTGCCAGAGAAGTAATTACTACAGCCCCTTGTGAGGGATTTAATTGGGGTAGTAGGCGACTGAGATTAACAAAAATTGTGATTAAACCAACTAGATGAGCAAAATATACACGTATATAACCCCTATTTTGCCGTCGGTAAGACCAAAAAACCAGAGTAATAGTCGCTAAAATTAAGTGGAGCGATCGCGCCACGGGATTTGATAAACTAACTATAGTTAGAATCAAACCCACCCCTAAACTTATTCTTTCTCCCAGGCGAGCTAATTTCAGCTTATCTTGTTGGTATAACCAATCTACCAACAGCAATAAAGCAAAAACATAAAAAAACCAACTAACACTATAAATGCTTTGGGGAAATCCTCTCCCGCCAGTTAACTCAATCCACCCTGACAATACATTATTTCTAATTGAGGGAGGAATTAATCTCTCTAGTAAAAAACCACCCAGGGCACCTAGTAAAATAATTAATAGTAAATAACGCTTTTGCCAATAACGTTGTAGATAGTAGAAACTGCGATGTAATGCTAAACCAGTGATAATTACCCCTTGCCAAGGTATTTGTGCTTCTCTAGTAGCAATTAAAGCAATAAATAGAAGAATAAAGCCTCCCATGGGGGATAAAAACTTAATTTTTCCCCTTATTTGGTCATTTTGAAGCAACCAACCCCCAACACCTAACACTAATCCTAATTGACTCAGGGGTATTTGCACCACAAAAATAGCTCTAATTAAAATTACCAAATAGGCATAGACAATGAAGCCAACACCAACAACACGATTTGGACTAATAAATCGTAAAACAAAAAAACTAATTGCGCCACCAAAGTAAATAGCAATCAGGGGAAATTGTATCCATCTCCAACCCCAGTGAAAGTAGCTGAGGGTGAGAAAATTATAAGAGCTAGATAAACTTTGACCACGACGATTTTGCCATAACCAGACTCCTGTTAAAATTAGGCTAGAAATAATCATAGTGACTATACCAGGAATACTCATTGACAATCCCAGAGTATCCATTGCCCAAAAGTTAATAGGAATTAATAATAAACTAACTTTTTGCAAAGTACTTGCCGTTAATGGTAAACTAGGATTTCTTGCCAGCCAAATTCCTATACCCCAAAAAGCCAAAGTATAGGCTTCTAAAATGCCATACTGCCAAATGAATGAAAACTTCTGCCAGCTTCCTGCCGCTAACACTCCAGACGAGATAATTACTAGAAATATACCAGCGATTAACAGCCATCTAATACTTAATTCTTCTCGTAAATTGCTCCAAGCTAGAGATACAGCAGAAGGTTGTTTAGATAGTGGTTTCAATGGCACTAAACTGTTAGCACTCTCTGCTTGAGTTGGATTGCCTTGAGTTTTGGTAATTGGTAAAGCACAAGTCAAATATTTAAGAGCAATTTCTTTGACATCCTCCTCGCTAATTAAATTTAACTTGAGTAATTCATCTAATCCAGTTAATAAATTGGTTTGCTCATGGCTAATCCGTAATTTTAGATACAGATGTAGATATTTATTTGATGACATTGTTATCTACCACTAATTGTCTTTTATTATTACAAATATTTAATTAACCTTAGTGATTCTGGCATTTACTTAATAACTCTTGCTACTAGTGGTAGCGTAAGATACCAGAAGAATCCTTCCTAAACACTAGGGATGAGGTATAATAAGTCTGTACTAAATATCAGCAGAGCTGCGTCTCGTAATATTTTAGTAACTTGTATATAGTAAAAACAATTAACAAACTATGCAGCCAACTCTTACGGCAATTAAACAAAAACCAACTCAGAAGAATCCAGAAACTGAAAAGAAAAAAATATATGTAATTAAGCGCAATGGCTTAAAAGCGCCTCTAAATGTGGGGAAAATTCGCGCTGTAGTAGAATGGGCGTGCTTGAAACTAGATGTTAATCCCATAACTCTAGAAGCAGGCTTGACTACAAGGTTAAAAGATGGCGTAAGCACTCGGGAAATTCAAGCAAACCTAATTAGTTGCGCCTTAGAAATGTGTAGTCCAACAGAGCCAGATTGGCGCTATGTAGCAGGGAGACTCCATATATGGAGTCTTTGGAAAGATGTATTAGCTAAACGAGGTTATATCTATGATAATTATGCAAAAACAGTTAAGTATCAAGTAGAAAAAGGAAATTATGACTCTGCTATCTTGAGTTATTCACCAACAGAGTTAGAAATAGCGGGAAGTTGGATTAATTCAGATTGGGATACTGAATATGATTATGCTGGCGCGGTCTTATTGACAAGCCGCTATTTACTTGCCGATGAATTGCCCCAAGAAGCTTTATTGACAGCATCTCTATTGATAGCTTCCGTAGAAGCAAAAGAAGATAGATTATTATGGGCAGAAAAATTTTATAAGGCCATAGCCCAACGTAAAATATCCCTAGCTACACCAATCCTAGCAAATCTCAGAACTCCAGTAGGCTCCTTAACCAGTTGCTTCATCACCGCAATGGACGATAATTTAGAGAGTATATTTGCGGAGATTACTAATACCGCCAGAATTTCTAAAAGCGGCGGAGGCGTAGGCGTAAACTGCTCCCGCATCCGCGCTACTGGTAGCTGGGTAATGGGAAAACGCAACGCCTCGGGAGGAGTCATACCCTGGATAAAAATTCTCAATGATACAGCTATTGCCGTTAACCAGGGAGGCAGACGCGCTGGCGCCGTGACCGTAAGTGTTGATATTTGGCATTTAGACGTGCCAGAATTTTTAGAAATGCAAACAGAAAATGGGGATCAACGTCGTAAAGCCTATGATGTTTTTCCTCAGTTAGTCATTAGCGATGAATTTATGCGTCGCGTTATAGCCTCTGAAGAATGGACACTTCTAGACCCATACGAAGTAAGAAAGAATTTTGGCATCGAATTAGCAGAGTTATGGGGAGAAAGCTTTGACTACTGGTATCAGCAACTAGAAAATAGTTTAGATGATCAAATTACTCTCTATCATCGTATTAATGCCAGAGAATTGTTTAAGATGATTATGCGGACGCAAATAGAGACAGGTTTACCCTATTTAGCGTTCAAAGATACCATCAACCGCGCTAACCCCAATCAACATGATGGTTATATCCCGGCCGTTAATCTGTGTACAGAATCTTTTTCTAATGTTACACCGGGGGATAAGGCCCATTGCTGTAATTTGCTGAGTCTCAATCTCGCTAATCTAGAAATTGCTGAAATTCCCTATATTTCTGAACTAGGTGTACGCATTTTAGATAATACTATCGATCTCAGTACTCCCCCTTTTGCCGCAGCTAAAAACCATAATGATCGATATCGTACTATAGGGATAGGTTGTATGGGCTTAGCAGATTGGTTAGCTAAATATCATCTTTCCTATCGCCATTTAGATGAAATTAATCATCTGTTTGAAGAAGTGGGCTATTGGTGTACCCAATCTTCCCTGAAGTTAGCAATCGAAAGAGGTGCCTATCCTGCTTTTGCCGGGAGTCAATGGAGTCAAGGGAAATTAATCGGCGCTAAACCAGTGGAATGGTATCAAGAAAACGCCCTACACAAGGAGCGCTGGATACAACTTTCTTGGGACATTCAAAAATATGGTCTGCGCAATTCCCACATCACGGCGATCGCACCGAATACCTCGTCTTCTCTGGTACAAGGTTGTACAGCTAGTGTTTTACCAGTATACAGCCGCTTTTTCTACGATAAATGGGCTAAGGGCACAGTGCCCATTGCCCCTCCATTTATTAAAGATAGTTATTGGTACTATCAGGAAAATAAAAGTTTAGATCAAAAACAGGTAGTAAGGGCGATCGCGGCGATTCAACAGTGGATTGATACGGGTATTTCTATGGAACTATTATTCAATCTCAATCAAGGAGTTTATTATCCTGAGCAACCCGAGAAGGTAATCAAAGCCATAGATATCTTTGAAACATTGATTATGGCCTGGCAGGAAGGCTGTAAAACTATTTATTATATTCGTACGGTCCAAAAAGATGACTTCAAAGAATCGAGCGATCAGTGTACTGGTTGCGCTAACTAAAACTTTTTACCTGAGTTAACAATTTATGGTGTATACAGAGCAAAACCTACAAAAAATGCAGGTCAATCCTATTTTCAACCCCCAAGGAGACGATTCTATCGAAAATCGCTCCATTTGGTTCGGTTGTACTACCAACTTAATGCAGTTGAACGATGTTCGTTATTCTTGGGCTGTTGGTCTTTATCAACAAATGCGTGAAAATTTTTGGATCCCCCAGAAACTTGATATAACACAAGACGTAACTGATTACGATAACTTAACGGATGGAGAGAGACACGCCTATGACGGAATTTTGTCTTATTTAACATTTCTAGACTCAATTCAAACCTGCAATATTCCCCATCTAAAAAGTACGGTCACAGCGCCTGAAGTCAGTTTGTGTATGGCTGAACAAATTTCTCAAGAAGCGATGCACAACCAAAGTTACCAATATCTTATCGAAACGATTATTCCTAACGAAAGAAGAAATCAAGTGTATGAATTTTGGCGCACTGACAAAGTTTTGGCAAAACGATGTGAATTTATCGCTCGTCTCTATCAAAACTACATAGATAATCCTACGGCAGAAAATTACTTTGTGGCTCTTGTAGCAGATTATTTACTTGAAGGATTATATTTTTACAACGGCTTCATATTCTTCTACAATTTAGCATCTCGTATGCTTATGCCTGGTTCTGCTGATATTTTCAAAATGATTAATAGAGATGAACTTAGTCATGTTCGACTCTATCAAAAGATTATTCCTGAAGCCATGGCTACATTTACACATTCTCAAGACAAAATTTATGAGATGTTTGATGCGGCAGTAAATCATGAGTGTGAATGGACTAATCATATTATTAATAACAATATTTTGGGAATTAGCGAAGCTAGTACGGAGCAATATACCAAATATTTAGCTAACAATAGATTACGTTCTATTGGACTAGAACCCCTCTATACAGAGGATAAGTATAAAAAAAGTCCCTACAGTCATCTAGAACGTTTTTCTGATACAAAAAAAGAAGCTTTTACTAAGGCTAATTTCTTTGAATCAAGCGTTACTAGTTATGTAATGTCTTCCGGTGTGACTGGATGGGATGAAATTTAATATTAGAGCTTGTAACTAATTAAACAGACTTGCTCTGAATACAATATAATTGACGGTGCGTTACACGAATGTTAACGCACCCTACAGATGATGTTTAATATTTTGTTAAATTGAAAGTCATTTAAAAAAACCTGACACCTAACACCTACCTTCAGTTCAACCTGGTTGTCACCCAGTCAGGTTACCTAATCAAGATTCCACATTCTTAATATTACTTTACAAAATCTTAAAAAAATGTTAAGATTATGGTGTCAGAGTAAAAATTACCAATAAATTGAATATGTACACCGAAGAAACAGTAAACAATACCTCCAGCCTTCAAGCAAAATCATCTGCAAGGGAATTAAAAAAACGTCTAGACTGGGGAGAACCAGCGTTGACAATAGTAGACACTCGCGATCGCCAAGCTTTTAACACAAGCCACATCATGGGTGCTATCTCCCTAGTAGAATCAGAATTAGTAGCACGTGTGAGCCAAAACTTAGAAAAAACCCGCGATATCTACGTTTATAATTCTACTGATGAAAAAACAACTGAATCAGCAGAACTACTTCGCCAAGAAGGTTATACTAATGTATCAGAATTAACTGGGGGCTTAGCTGCATGGAAAGCTTTAGGATATCCCATAGAAGGTAATGCAGGTGTAATCAGTTAAGCAAATTATTTAAAAAGAATTGAAAAAACTATGCAAACTATCCATAATTAAGTGGGTAGTTTTTTATTTTTGATATAATAATTATTTGTGCCACTAACAAGAGAAACCAACTAAACTAACATCAGTCAACATCCCACCACTCTAATCGGAGTACCGATGATAGTGGGGGCTTGCAAAAGCCTATAGTTGACCAGTCTTAGTTCTAATCAAACGCGGATGGATATAACTATGCAACATAATAATGGTACCTCATTTCCTCTCATCGCTAACCTGATGAGAGGTTTAGCGAGAGTCTCCATGAGGGCGGAAAGATGAAAGAAAAAAGCAGTGAGAAATCTCAACGTTATCACATCACGACTTTTGGCTGTCAGATGAATAAAGCTGACTCAGAGCGAATGGGTGGTATTTTAGAAAATATGGGATTTGAGTGGTCAGAAGATCCAAATACTGCTGATATTATACTATATAACACCTGTACAATTAGGGATAATGCCGAACAAAAAGTATATTCATATCTAGGGAAACAAGCTAAAAGAAAAAAAACAGAACCTAACTTAACCCTGATTGTAGCAGGTTGTGTAGCCCAACAAGAAGGAGAAAAGCTATTACGCCGAGTCCCAGAATTAGATTTAGTCATGGGACCACAACACGCTAATCAATTGGAAAATTTACTAGAACAGGTTTTAGCTGGTAATCAAGTAGTAGCAACAGAACCAATTAAAATCATAGAAGACATTACTAAACCCCGTAGAGATAGTCAAGTAACAGCTTGGGTTAATGTAATTTATGGATGTAACGAAAGATGCACCTACTGTGTGGTTCCAAATGTAAGAGGCGTGGAACAATCAAGGACCCCAGAGGCAATTCGCGCCGAAATGGAACTCCTAGGTCAACAAGGGTATAAAGAAGTTACTCTTCTAGGGCAAAATATCGATGCCTACGGTAGAGATTTACCAGGAAGCACAGCAGAAGGTAGACATAAACATACTCTGACAGATTTACTATACTATGTTCATGATGTTCCAGGTATCGAACGTATCCGCTTCGCTACTAGTCATCCTCGTTACTTCACCGAAAGATTAATTAAGGCTTGTCAAGAATTACCAAAAGTGTGTGAACATTTTCACATACCATTTCAATCAGGGGATAACGACATACTCAAAGCAATGTCTAGAGGGTATACCCAGGAAAAGTATCGTCGGATTATTAATAAAATTAGGGAATATATGCCAGATGCCTCCATTAGCGCTGATGTCATTGTGGGGTTTCCTGGAGAAACAGAAGCACAGTTTGAAAATACTTTAAAATTAGTAGAAGATATCAGCTTTGACCAACTGAATACCGCCGCCTATTCACCTCGTCCGAATACGCCTGCCGCGGTTTGGGAAAATCAATTGAGTGAAACGGTAAAAAGCGATCGCCTACAAAGATTAAATCACCTAGTATCCCAAAAAGCCGCAGAACGTAGACAACGCTATCTAGGTAGATTAGAAGAGGTATTGGTAGAAGAAATTAACCCTAAAGATACTACACAGGTAATGGGAAGAACTCGTGGTAACTCTCTAACTTTCTTTACTGGAGATATTATGAAGCTCAAAGGCTTACAAGTAGAAGTAAAAATTACCGAAGCTAGAGCCTATAGTCTCACTGGAGTACCTCTAGAAGATGACAAGTAAATTGACAGTAGTGGGGCTGTTATTTGGTGGACGTTCGGGAGAACACGAAGTATCTATAGTTTCGGCCCAGGCGATCGCCAAAGCCATAACTCACCCCCAAAATCAAGACAAATATAGACTTTTACCTATATATATCTGCAAAAATGGTATATGGCAGGGCCAAAAAATCGCTGAAGCAGTATTAACTACTGGTAAACCCTACCTAGAAGCTAGTAACACAGCCACACCTTGGCAATTTCCCTCAGAAGTCCAAGAAGTAGATGTCTGGTTTCCCATACTTCATGGACCAAATGGGGAAGATGGAACTATACAAGGAATGCTAACTTTGATGCAGGTGCCATTTGTAGGAAGTAAAGTTTTGGGATCTGCCCTAGGAATGGATAAAATTGCCATGAAATCAGCCTTTTCTCAGGCAGGATTGCCCCAAGTTAAGTATAGGGCAGTAGATAGAGCGGAAGTTTGGTCTAATCCCTGTGTATTTCCCAAACTCTGCGATGAGATAGAAGCAAGTTTAAATTATCCTTGTTTCGTCAAACCAGCTAATCTCGGTTCCTCTGTAGGTATTAGTAAAGTGCGATCGCGCAATGAATTAGAGACAGCGTTAGATTATGCCGCGGGTTTTGACCGACGTCTTATTGTAGAGGCAGGAGTAAGTGCTAGAGAAGTAGAATGCGCTGTTTTAGGGGTTGAACAGCCGTCTGCTTCAGTAGTAGGAGAAATAGTCTATACAAGTGACTTTTATGATTATCAAACTAAATATACATCTGGACAAGCAGAACTAATTATACCAGCATCGATTCCCGAATCAGTAAGTATACAGATTCAAACCATGTCCATACAAGCTTTCAAAGCTATTGATGCTTCAGGTTTAGCGAGAGTGGACTTCTTTTATTTAGAACAAGAGCAAAAAATTTTAATTAACGAAATTAATACTCTTCCAGGGTTTACTGCTTTGAGTATGTACCCTCAATTATGGGAAGCAACGGGACTAACTTTTCCAGAATTAGTAGCCCGTCTCATCGAAAGCGCCAAAACATAAATAAAGAATCTTTTGATTTACTCTACCGGATCTGGAGCAGGAGTAGTAAAACCTCGTTGTTGCAACATTTCCCGAGCATCTGGTGTAGGTCGATAATTAGAGCCATAGCCAGCATTTTCATCGAGGAGCTTAGGTGTAAGCATGATAATCACCTCACGGCGCTCATTTTGTGCTTCTGTGCTTCTAAACAAAGCTCCCAACAAAGGCAAATCTCCCAGAATCGGTACTTTACTAACAGTTGTCCGTTCTGAATCTTCGATAATTCCTGAAAGAATCAGGGTTTGACCATCCCGTAACCGAATCAACCCAGAAGCGAGAGAACGGGTATTTAACAGAGTTATCTGGTTAACAGAACCAGCACCACTATCAAATTCTTGGGTAGCTCCCAGGGAATCAATCCTTGGGTTAACGAAGAAATTAATAAAACCATTATCATCAATTCTTTCTACTTCTACCGCTAAAGTTAAACCAGCATCTTGAATGATTGGGGTAGTAGTTCTGACTCCACTAAGAGGGTCTACCTCTGTTTGAACACTTGTTACTACCTGTTGAGTTAATTGAACCGCAGCACCTTGGCCTTCTTGCACTACAAGCGTAGGGTCTGTAAGAATTTTAGCATTACCAGTTTGTATCTCCGACTCTAACTGCAAAAGAAAGCGTTGTGGGTACTGGAACAAAGTAGGTAATTCGTATGTATATTCAATTGGACCATCTTCAGGTACATCAATTTCTGATAAACCAGGTTGAAAGGGATTATTGTTCCGACCAAAGCTAGGACGAGCATAGGGTGTTAAACCAGGAGCAAAATCATTTCTTCCTCTAACTATGTTGTCAAAAGGAGCATTTTGTTGATCAAAGAAAACCTCTAATTCACCTCCTCCCACTGTATTTTCTAGAGGAACTATTGTAGGATAGAAAGTACTTCCTCTGGTTTGAGCGGCATTTGGTGGTTGAGCTTCACCAAAGTTAAGAATAGCAGTCCCATCATCTTGAACAAAGAAACCATCATCAAAACCAAAAGAAAAACTACTACTAAATCTATTAGTATTTAACAAGTTGATATCAATTACTTTGACATTGATAGCCACTTGACGACGTCTAGCATCCAATTGCACCAAAAAAGCAGTAGCAATTTCAATCTGACGTGGTTCACCAATTAAACTAATTGAGTTGAGGCGGGTGTCAGTAGAAACTGTCAAACCACTCAAAAGTAAAGGCGCCATTGAACCTTCATCGGGATTAGCGGTAATTGGGTCTAATTGAGCCGCTTGTTCAATACGTTCAACAACTCGATTAGTTTCTGGGTCTCTTACTTCTGTGACTGGTGTAACTAATCTTTGTACCTCTGCTCCCTGAGCTGCCAAAAATACTGCTGCATTTTCCACATTAGCTTGGTTAAGTCTGAGGGTTCGACTAATCAAATTACGGGCTCCATCAGGTAATGAAGCACCTATAAACAATGTATTGCCTCGGCGATTTGCTTGTAATCCAGAAACCATTAACACAGAGTTAAAGACTTCTTCTACAGATTGATTTTCTAAATCAAGAGAAATTGTGGGACTAATTAACTCTCCATTAGCACTGGGTGCGCTAGTAAAAACCACATTTAAACCAGCCGTACGTCCTAATAATTTCAGTACTTCTTCTACTGGTGCTTCTCTCAAAACTAAACGAGGTACTATTACATCTGTGCCTAAATCAATTCTA
This sequence comes from Johannesbaptistia floridana, assembly GCF_057440575.1. Lineage (NCBI taxonomy): Bacteria > Bacillati > Cyanobacteriota > Cyanophyceae > Chroococcales > Cyanothrichaceae > Johannesbaptistia > Johannesbaptistia floridana. Next base: position 34,667 of record NZ_JALKVM010000255.1, on the reverse strand, counting down.
TTCAAAGAGGCATCAATATTCGACACAGCAATATCTCCTACAGGGGGTGCTACTGCCCTCGGTAAAAAAGAGGGAGAATTAGGCACAGGAGGAGTAAAACCAGGTTGTGTTGGATTAGTTATAATACCTGGATTTGGTTGCTGGGCATTATCTAAACCTGAGCTTTGCCGTTGATCATTACCTGGATTATTACCCGGCATATCCTCAATAATAATAGTAGGATTAGGTACTAATACTTCTGGTTCCCCTGAGTTTGGGGCTTGGGCAATTATTGTAGTCGAGTTTTGTTTTAGATTGTTTTTTTCTGGTTGAAATAAATCTTTTGCTTCTATGGATGCACTTGTACAGAAGAAAGCTAAACTTCCTGTAAATATTCCTATTTTTTGCAATTTTTGTTTCATTATTCACTCCTCAAGTCTACATAAAAAATTGACTAGAAAAAATTGAGTTACGTAGATTTTCGTAATTGTACTGGTTGTTATTGGGCCGTTTGGGGCAATTCCGAAGGATTTACAGGTAAAATTGCATCTATATTAAATGTACTCCTTAATATTGGTTCTCCTTCTACTAAAATTTTACCTTGATTGTAGAAATAACTCGGTTTTTGAGTAACTGTAGTCTGTAAATCTTTAATCAACAATAATGGTTGGAGTCTTTCAATATCTCTAATTATTTGTTGAGTTTGAGCAAAGGTTCCCTGAATTTCTAATGTAGTAGTTTTGCGTTTTAGACGTTGATTAACTAATGCCCCTAGAGAACCATCTGTAATTACATTAGCTTGATTTGATTCTGGCTGATAAGTTATTAACTCAGCATCACTATCCTGGATAAAATTATAAATATCCAACAAAATTGTATCTAGAGTTTTTTCATCGGAGAACATGGCAAAAACTTGTGGCTCTAAGTCTCTTTCTCTTTGTAATTGAGCTTCTAGGTCTTGAATTCTTTTTCTGGCTTCTCCAGATTTTAGTTGTTGTATTTGCCCTTGTTTTTCTAGCTTCTGTGCTCTTAAAGTACTTATTTCTTGATTAACAGGATTGACCATACTAGTCATAATGTAGTAAAGACCAGCCAATCCCAACACTCCACAAGCAATTCCTTGAATCATTGGAGTAAAACGAATTCCAAATAGGACTGGAGCACTTGATGGTTGCTTAGGTTGAGTTGCTAATGTAGTTTTAAATTCTGTACTCATGGTTCTATCGCTCCTTTTTCTTTTAGGGTATTAATTCGAGTTACTAAACCCGTTGCATTTTTGCTTTCCAGGAGTTGCAACATCTCTGAAGCAGGTACATCTGTTACCATAGTTTCTATATTGAATTGTATTACTTGAGGCAGGTCAATTTCTATGTTTTCTGGTTCCCCATTAACAAAAGTTAATTCAGTGGGATTATTAATTTTTTGCGCTGAGATTATATTGGTTTGATTTGCATTCAAAAACTCTGATGTTTGTAAAATTAAGAGAAAATCGTTAACCTCTGTGAAAGAACGCGCAATTCCATTAATTTTTAGCTTAATTGGTGGTACAGAATTTGCCGCTTGAGGATCTGGGTCGATTTCCTCTTGTGTCATTGAGTTGATTTGAATTCCTGAAGGTACTTGATCGCTAATATCTTGTAATATTGCCGATACTGGTTTGATCTGATTAAATACACTTACCAAGGCTTGTCTATTTTCTCTAGTCTGGTCTAATTGTGCTTGGAGTTGCGTTAATTGCGCATTGTCTGATTCTAATTGAGCAATTTCTTGATCTAGTGCCTGGATTTCTTTGGCTATTGTTGCTTTTTGTTCATTCGCTAAAAATAAACCTCCTAAACCAAGAGCTATTGCCCCTACCCCAGCTACTAATCCCACATACAACGGTATTTTACTTTGATTTTCTGGAGGAACTGTAGTACTAGAATTAGTTCCTGGTAGTGCTTGGTCTGGTTGACGGTCTCTAAGAAAGTTAATATCTAAGTTATACATTTTTCTCACTCATGCGTAATCCTAGTCCTAATACTGTGCCTAAACCGGCACGTTCTATGGAATTAATTTCCTGATCCATTTGTATTGATAATATATCAATTGGATCAACTTGGATGGTTGGTAAACTTAATTTTTGTGTAAAAAATTCATCAATTTGTCCAATAGCACTTCCAGGACCTGCTAATAATATTTGGGTTATTTCCACATCATTAGCTTGGTTTGTATAAAAACTGATTGAGCGTCTTAACTCTTCTGTCAATTCCCCCAATACCCTGAGTAAAGAGGCCATCCCTGGGTTAATATTTGTAGCTCCTGTACCTTGACTATCCATAGGCGTATTGGGAATGGTAATGTCTTGTAGTGAGCTCATGGCATCTTTAGCTGGAAGATTCATCGCTTGGGCTAAAGCAGTATGTAGTTGATAAATTCCAATTGGTACTGTTCTAGAAAATTGTGGCACACCCTCTACTATTATGGCAATTTCAGTGTTATCGAATTCTATATCTACCAACACCGCTGCTTCTTGAGCTACAAATTCCTGTAATCTATCTCTGAGAGTTCTGATTAAAGAAAAACTATTTATTTCTAATACCTCTAATTTTAATCCCGCCTGTTTAAAGGTATCTCGATAAATATCTGTGACTTCTTTCCTTGTCGCCACCAGCAAAACTCTGATCTTTTCAATACCATCATCATCTATAAATTTACCTAACGGTTGAAAGTCAATATCTACTTCCTCTCGCGGATAAGGTAAATATAAAGCGGCTTCATGATTTAACACTAAGTCTCTTATCTCTTCGGGACTTAACTCCGCAGGAATGGGTATAATCCTAATGATTGCTTCCCGCATAGGTACTGCCGTCGCTACTTCCTTAGCCGTTATTTTTGCTTGTTTAAGCATGTCTTCTACTAACTCTGCTAAGGTAGGAGAATCGCTAATTTTTCCTTCTTGAAAAACACCATCAGGAATTTCTTTGCTCGCATACTTAGCTAGTTTATATTGGGATCCTTTTTTGACCAACTGCACTATATTTACCTTGTCTGTAGCAATTTCAATGCCAATCCCTTGATCTTTTTTCCCCAATAGATTGTTTAAAAAACTCACCATATTACATCCTACTCTTGAAAATTATTACCCTGGCTATTTTTAAATATAACTAATCTTTCCGTTAATCAGAATCAAACTTGAGATTTTGATGCACTTCGTTTAATTTCTTTTTAAAGGTTAGAAAGTTAATTAACTTTTAACCTTTCTAGAAACATGGTGCTTTAAATAAATCATACAGTCAATTTTAAAGTAAAACCACTATAACCAACATCAGTATTTACCTCATTCAAACCATAGCCACCTTAAACTCAGACCCTCGCATCTTTATCACTCATTTACTTGTGGATGAATAATGAGTAATAAGTAATGAGTAATGAGTTTTGAAGTAAGAAGTCAAGACGTCTTTACGTCTTGAAGTAAGAAGACTTGAAGTCTTTACGTCTTTACGTCTTGGAGTTTTTAAGTCTTCAAGTAATGAGTTTTGATGTAATGAGTTAAAGAATTAATGCTAAACCCTCTGCCTCAAAGCCTCGAAAAGGATAACCTTTGTACCTCACAAGAATGGGAACTGCTATAGAACCGTTTTTTTGCCAACTGACTTTCAAAAAAATCACGGTTTAAGCGTATCAGCGATCGCCCAAATTATCCCCAGACATTGAAGTACAGCACAACCGTGCCTAACACATTATCATTAAACATGATTTTTTCTCTCTAACTTGATCATTTCTGCTTCTCATTCTCTTCTTTTATCTCTGAAGAATTTTTTTGTTAAATTTTATGTATTTAATATAACGGGAATTTAAGAAAACTTAGTAAAAATTATCATCATCTTTCCGCCTTCAAAGGAGACTCAAATAAATGAGTTTTCCCTGAAAATAATTTAGTGCAAAAGTACTGGTTTTTTGCTCTTGCATCTTTACTCAAAGTTACTGATGGCGGTGAAATGAGGGAATTGCAGTGCGACCAGTAAATGAGTGGGTTTTGATGCGAGTGATATGATCTAAGCTGTTTCTAACCAATCCCACATTTTTTCTAATTGGCATAAAGTAATTAAACCATACTGCCATAACACCATCGGCAGTAAACTAATACTAGTACTTTCTGAAGTCTGACGCAGGGCAAATTTAACTGAATCTGACGAAATAGCTAAGTCTTTGAGCAAAAATTGAATAAATTGATTATTAGTTTTTGAAGTCATGAGCTTTATTTTTTAAATTCTATTTTTATAAACTAGTTGCATTAAATTAAATTTTTCTGAGTATTATGTGAAAATCAACTGAGTTTTAACTTATTTTCTAGTAATGAGATATAATTTTTATCCGTATACTCAACTAGTGATCAATGATTTTATATAAGTTTATATAGAAAATATATCAATGTTAAAAAATTTTACAATCTACCGATTTTAATATTGATAGAAAATCCGAGATAAATACCTAGAGATAAAGCGAAAGAATCCCCATCTAGAAATCGCCATATTTCTAGATGGGGTGCGTTTACTCAGACCCTCGCATCTTTACCTAATGTTACTGGTGGATGAATAATGAGTTTTGAAGTTTTGAAGTTTTGAAGTAATGAGTTAAAGAATTGATCCTAACCTATTAAACATTGATTCTCGCTTGTTGGCGAATTTCAGTACTTTTTTAGGAATGCTTTGGTCTAAGTTTAGGAAAAAAGGTTATATTTACCAGGCCATAACAGGTTGTGCTAAAGCTGATACTTTTACTTGTTGGTTTTCATCTAAATCCACAACAGCAACGTCTCCTGATTGGATTGTTTTAGCTAAAATAGCCTCAGCTAAACTATCTTCTAGTAGTCGTGTCAAAGCACGACGTAAAGGACGAGCCCCATAACTTGGTTGATAACCTTCTTGAACAACTAATTCTTTGAAAGGTTCAGTAACACGCAGGGAGATTTGCTGCTGAGATTCGAGGCGATCGCTGATTTCTTGTAAAAGTAGATCGGCGATTTTTTTAACCTGAGAAGTAGTCAGAGTGCGGAAAACAATAATTTCATCGAGACGGTTAAGAAACTCAGGACGAAAATACTCTTTTAACTCTTCGTTAACTAGATTACGAATTTGATTGTATTCTGCTTCTTCTTGATTAGTGATAGATTGGAAGCCCAAACCAGTGCCGCCTTTTTCAATAACTTTAGACCCTATATTAGAGGTCATAATCACTAAAGTGTTGCTAAAATCCACCTGGCGACCTTTGGCATCAGTGAGACGACCATCATCTAGAAGCTGTAACATTAAATTAAATACATCAGGATGAGCTTTTTCTATTTCATCAAAGAGGAGAACAGAGTAGGGTTTGCGTCTAACAGCTTCCGTAAGTTGTCCACCTTCGTCATAACCCACAAATCCTGGAGGAGAACCAATCAGCTTAGATACGGTATGAGCTTCCATATATTCTGACATATCCAGACGAATCATCGCCTCTTCTGAACCAAATAGGAGATTGGCGATCGCCTTAGTCAGTTCAGTTTTTCCTACCCCTGTTGGACCTGAAAAGAATAAACTAGCTATAGGACGATGAGGGGATTTTAACCCCACTCTAGAGCGACGAATTGCCCTTGCTACTGCTTTTACTCCTTCTTCCTGACCGATGACTCGCTCTTGTAGTCTTGCTTCTAGATTAAGAAGTAGGTCAGATTCTGATTCTGTCATCTTGTTGACTGGTATACCTGTCCAATTGGAGAGAATCTCGGCTATTTCATTTTCACCTACCACTGGAACTAGAGATTGGGGGTTAATTACGGTTGTCTCTTTGAGCTCTTCATTTTCTACTTTGCTTTGTAGAGAATGTCTAATGTGGCTACGAGATCCCGCTTCATCAATTAAGTCAATCGCCTTGTCTGGTAAATAGCGATCTGCAATATAGCGCTCAGAAAGTTTAGCTGCGGCCATAATTGCTTTTGGTGAATACTTAACTTGATGGAACTCCTCATAAGTAGGGGCTAATCCTTTGATAATCTCTAAAGTATCCCCTAAAGATGGCTCATTTACCATCACCTTTTGGAAACGACGTTCTAAGGCCGCATCTTTTTCTATATACTGGGTATACTCCTTGAGTGTGGTAGTTCCCAAGCATTGTAATTCTCCTCGTGCTAGGGCAGGTTTGAGCATATTAGCCGCATCCATGCTTCCCCCAAGGGCACCAGCGCCGACTATTGTATGGATTTCATCGATAACTAAGATAATTTCACCATTTTGGCGAACTTCTTCCACAATACCTTTGAGACGTTCTTCAAATTCTCCTCTAAAGCGAGTTCCTGCTAGGAGTAAGCCTATATCTAAGCTAATTACCTGTTTATTGTGAAGTACTTCTGGTACTTCACCTGTAACGATTCTCTGAGCGAGTCCTTCGGCGATCGCTGTTTTTCCTACTCCAGGCTCACCCACCAATACTGGGTTATTTTTGGTACGACGTCCGAGAATTTGCACAACTCTGGTGATTTCTTGATCCCTGCCTATTACGGGGTCAATTTTACCCTCTTTAGCTAGAGCAGTTAAATCTTTACTATAGTCTTTTAAGCTACCTTTTTTGGCACCTACATCACCAAATAGGGTATCTCTACCACCTGCTGCCACAGGAGTTGCTTCTCCTGCTTTTTTAATTAATTTGACACGTAATTCATTTAAATCGATGCCTTCTTTCACTAGTGCTTTAGTAGCAACAGCATCACTATCTTTAATCATTGATAGGAGAATGTGCTCTGGCGCTATATAGTTTTGTCCTAGTTTTTGAGCTTCAGGAAAAGCTTGTTCAAAAATTACTTTGACTTTGGGGGTAAAGGGGATGTTAGCCGGGCTGAATCCAGAGCCTTTGCTAGTCATCTTGTTAATAGTGTTTTTAATACTATTTAGTTTAATTCCTAACTCTTGAAGGGCTACTGCGGCATTGGAAGTATCCTCGCCAATTATACCCAGGAGTATGTGCTCGGTGCCTACTAGATTTTGTCCGACACTACGAGCTTCTTCTTGAGCTAAGATAACCGCTTTTATTGCTTTTTCTGTAAAATATTCAAACATGAAATTTATTTAACAATTCTTTACATTATGTTTTTAGTCTATCCTAAAAGGAGAAGTGGTGCATGGGGTAAAAGCCGTAATTAAGGTTACTATGAGCAAAATAATCCTTATTAAAAATTCTTATGGTTAGGTTGCCAAGACTACGTTATGACAGAGGAACATTAATTTTACATCCGCCACCACGGGGCAAAGAATGGTTAGATTTTGCTACCTGGGACGATCGCATTGAAAAATTTCGTATTCCCGGTATCTATTACCGCCCTTTGGTGGAAGCATTAAAAGCTAGTAAAACAGAATTTATCGACGAAGCTTCAGAATTTTTTTCTTTAGAATTAACCTCTAGTATAGAAATTACCCCCTATATACATCAACAAGAAGCTTTACTCAGTTGGAAACAACATGGCAGAAAAGGGGTGGTAGTATTACCTACTGGTGCCGGAAAAACTTACTTAGCACAACTGGCTATGGAGTCTACACCCAGAACAACTTTGATTATCGTACCGACTCTAGATTTAATGCAGCAATGGTACAGCAAAGTTATGACCATGTTTCCAGAAGCCCAAGTAGGATTATTGGGGGGAGGTTCGCGCGATCGCACTCCAATTCTCATAGCAACCTATCACAGTGCGGCGATTAATGCCTCTAATTTAGGGAATCACTACGCCTTTTTAATTTTTGACGAATGCCACCACCTACCGAGTAGTTTTTTTCGAGTGATTGCGGAAGAGGCTATTGCTCCCTATCGTCTCGGTTTAACGGCTACCCCCGAAAGAAGTGATGGCAATCATCGGGATTTAGATACTTTAATTGGCCCCATTGTCTATCGCAAAAGAGTTGATGAACTTGCGGATACTGCCTTAGCTAAGTATAAAATTGTTCAAATCAAAGTAAAACTATCCCAGGAAGAAAGAGCGAGATATGAACAAGCAATTCAAACTCGTAACAATTTCTTACGTCAATCGAATATTTCTCTAGGAAGTTTAGAAGGTTGGCAGCTATTTGTGAAAGCTAGTGCTAAATCTAGTGCAGGACGCAGAGCAATGTTAGCCCACCGTGAGGCTAAAGAAATTACCTCTGGCACGGATGGCAAGTTACGCACTTTAGCTGATTTAATTACCCAACATTATCCCGAACCCATTTTGATTTTTACCAATGACAATGCTACTGTTTACCGTATTTCTCAAGAATTTTTAATTCCAGCAATTACTTATCAAACACCAGTCAAAGAACGTCATCAAGTCTTAACATTGTTTCGCCAAGGGGAATATAAAAGTTTAGTTGCGTCTCATGTTTTAAACGAAGGTGTAGATATTCCCGAAGTCAAAATTGCTATTATTTTATCTGGTACCAGTTCTACTAGAGAGTATGTACAAAGACTTGGTCGTATCTTACGTAAACAAAAAAATAATAAACTAGCGATTCTCTACGAAGTTATTGCCGAAAATACCAATGAAGAGGGGGTATCAGCCCGCAGACAAAGCCAAACCCAAACATCTAAACCATCACCCAGACAACTAGAAATAGTTCCTGATTCTCAAGAATTAGAATATGATCTGCAACCAGGTTCAACACCCAAAGCCGCAGAAAGTTCTAATAATTGGGAGGCAGATTGAACTCAGACCAAAGCATCTTTACACAAAGTTACTTGTGGTGGATGAATAATGAGTTTTGAAGTAATGAGTAATGAGTAATGAGTAATACGTCTTGAAGTAAGAAGTCTTGAAGTCTTGGAGTTTTGGAGTAATGGGTTTTGGAGTCTTGAAGTCTTGAAGTCTTTGAGTAATGAGTAAGAGAATTAATGCGATCGCGCTTAAAAATTGATTCTCGCCTCTTGGTCTATTCAGTACTTTTTTAGGAGTGCAAGATATGAGTATAAAGGATAGCTAGAGGAGATCGCCTAATTCTTGTAAAATTTCATAATAATCCTCGATAACGAATAAAGACTAAAATAGCTACCCAAGAACCTAAAGCGACCTTTACAGCTACAACAATATTCATAAGAGGAATCCAACCACCACTCATCAAAGAACCCAATTTTCCTTGGGGTAATTCTAAATTCAACATAGTCAAAACTGCTAAAACAATAAAAATCAGCACCAAAGCCTTTTCCCAAGTAGCCGCGTAAGTACGTTCATAAATAGACTCCATCAGCTTCCCGGAAGAAGTAATAGCAACCAGACCAATTGCTGTTCCTCCCGCTACGCCTGCGGCAAAGCCTCCTCCAGGACTTAAATGTCCTCTGATGGCTAATTCTACACTAACTAAGGCGGAGATTGTAGCCCCCAATCTTGCTAACACAATGGAGGGGGGATCGCTAAATTGGCGGATTCTACAATATGGTAGTTCATTGGCGAGAAGAAAACGTACACCCATGATGGCGATAGTGAAAACTACTACCTCGAAGATAGTGTCATAAACTCTATTTCTAAAAATCACCCCTGATACTGCATTAGTCACGCCACTATCTTCTACAATTAATTCAAAGGTAGAAATTAACTCTGAATCAGGCTTTAAACTTGGAAATAATAGCATCTTGATAAATATAGCTATTCCCGAGGCGATATAAATCCACTTCATCATTATTATTATTTCTCCAGAGATTGATTTACATAGGTTAAGGTCGAATAAGCGCTTAAAGCTTCACTTTGCATCAGGTTATATAGACGTTGAACCCGAGTTTGAAGGGAATAAAATGGTGTTGATACTTCTTTAGTCTCAGGTTGAGTTAGAACACAGGTTGTATGAATTTCTTTACTCTCTAAGGCGCTTTGCAAAGCTTGAACATCTTCATAAGGGACTATTTCTAAACGTAGATGATACTTACTTAAACTAGTTCTCAATGCCAACAGCAATTCCTTAAAAGACTGTTCATTGGCTGTGGTTTCTTCTTTCTCATCCATTAATACGCCAAGACGCATACTCAGAGAAGAACGTACCGCTACAGCATAGAGGGTAATAGATAACATCGTACCCACTAAAGCTTCTGTTAGGGCCACATCCGCTGCCCCAAACATGGCATAAACTAGCGCTGCCACTGCCCCTAAGATACCACGAATCACTAAAGCATGGTAGGGATTAACTTGAGAAACAACCATAGAGGCTGTCACAAAAAATAACATGGTAATCCCTATCAAGTAAAAATCTTCACTCATATTTCTCTCCATTTCTAGAACAATAAGCTAAAACATATCCTAAGACTGTGTTCCAAATTGCCAGGGAAATTAACCCGAGAATTAACAATGGCCATTCTCGGGGAATCTTTAAGAGTAATCCTGCTATAATACTCATGGAACCGAGAGTATCAGACACTGATAGAGTATGAAGTTTGAATAACACAGAGCGATCGCCAACTAAGGGTAAAGTACCCCAAAGCCAAAAAAACAGACCCAAACCCATACAAAAATAGCTTAAAATATCAATCATAATTGATTCATCCTTTTGATTACGTGGGCTAAAAGCATTAAAGCCGCATTTCCTACACTCAAGATTAGTATTCCTACTACCCCAATCATCCAGTCATCGCGAAAAACTGATATTACCAAAATCATAATGGAAGTTTTGGTGGCGATACTAGCGAAGGCCAACATCTTCTGCCAAATATTTTGATCTTGCCAAGCTTCGTAAATAGGAATCAAGAGCAATAAAATCATCAACAGGAGTACTATATTCATCTTTTCTTTTTCCTGCGCAATTGATGGACTTCATACCAACCATCTTCGTGATATTTCAAGACAATTGTTTTAGGAGTAAAAGTAATCAGAAAAATATCTAAAAAGATTAATCCTGCGGTCCGTCTTGGCTTCACTCTTTCCATGGTAATCTCTTCAGTATTATGGGGGCGAATCATAATTTCCAAGGCTTCCCAATAGGCAATAGGAATAGCGACAATAATTTCCCAAAATGTTTGTAACCAATCTTGCCAAGCACTGCGTCTAATCAAGCTTCGCGGTAACAACAAGCTAACGGCAACGCCGATAACTATATTAATCACACTAAAATCCGCAGTCAGGAGAAACCAAATTATCAATCTTAATAGTATATCTAGATATCCAATCATATCAACACCAATGAAAACAGCAGAATTAACAATAGACTCATCGTCCCAATTAGATTATCGAATTCTTCTAAAACTTTAGGCAGTTTTAGATTAACTTTCGGCAAAATCAACCAATAGACTAACCATCCTATGGCAATAATCAGCAAAGATTTAGTAATATTAGTCAGAGTGTATGCCTCTAGGTAGATAATATTACCAACAATTAATCCAGTTACTAATAGGGCGATCGCCAAGCAGAAACCTAAGGTTATTTTCTTACCTTTTTTCGTTTCTGGTTTGTCAAGACTATCATTTCCTTGCCTTAGATTTAAACTAGATATCAATGGTAAGAAAATCAACTTAGCCATAATAACTGCTGTCCCCACTGCGGCAATATTCAGAGCAGTTTCTTGCCAAGGAATTAACTGTTTTAGGGTATATGTCTTCGCTTCAAAGCCTGCTAACAGGGGAAAACCTGACACCGAAAGACCAGCTACTACTATGCCTATAGCTATAGGAGTAGGGATGATTTGAGAGCGCAATTTATCTAAATCCCGAGTAGGTAAATTTCCCACACTCAAAAAGAGTGATGTTTTAGCTAATCCATGACTCAGGGCGTAAAAACCTGCGCTTATTGGTGAAGCTAAGATCAAACCTAACTGTGAAATTGTGCTTAAAGCCAATAGACGTTTGGTATCTTTTTCAAAAATTCCATAACTCACCCCTATTAATGCTGTGCCTACACTAAAAATACCCACGAAGGGTTCTACTTCTTCAACAATTTCAGCGCAACGTAAAAGAGGAAAAACCCCGCTTTTAATTACTGTGCCTGAAAGTAGTGCTGATACTGGGGTTTCTGCTTCAGCGTGAGTTAGGGGTAACCAAAATCCTGAAACAAAAATTCCTCCTTTAGTTAAAAGTCCTAACCAGATTAAAGCTAGTGCCTCTGTTGAAGCTGTCTCTAATGCTGTTAAAGCAAATGATTGTTCTCCCTGATAAACTAAAATGGCACCGAGGAGATAAAATAACATCGCTGTGTTACTTATAAATAAATAGCGTAAAGCTACCCAAATTGCTCTATCTGTGCGAGGGTAAGCAATTAGTAAAAATGCGGCGATACTGATTACTTCTAGAGCTACATAGAAGCTGATTAAATCTGCACAAATAAATATGCCATTCACACTTCCATGCAAAATAATCATTTGTGTATAGAAAAAAGCTGTTTTCCCAGTCTGCCAACAGTATAAAATTACCCCTAGGGTTACTATGGCGTTATTTAAGATAAAGTACCCACTCAATGAGTCTATCGATAAGCTAACACCAAAATTGTCTATTAGCTTTAAATCTATATCCATCGGACTCAAGACTTGATTTAGTCCGTAGCCTAGGGAAAAAAGCGCTACCACTAGGGCAAGATAGCGATCTAGCTTAGGAAAAAGATAACAGACAAATCCGGCAAAAAAAGGCCAGGCAACCCAGGCGATCGTAATTTCACTCATCATTATTTATTAATTATTCTTCTCTATTTCACTAATTTCTAAGGTTGGATTGTCTCTTGCTATTTTCATTACTCCCACAAGCATCAATGCTTGAATCGAAAAGCCAATTACAATCGCTGTTAAAATAACCGCCTGGGGAACTGGATCTGCGTAGGCAATACCTTCTGCTTCCGAAACAATTGGTGTAAATAATCCTGTTCTTGATGCCACTAAGACATAGTAACTGATTACTCCAGTACTCATCACATCCATGGAAATGATTTTCATAATTAGATTTTTTTTGAGGATTATGCCAAAAAATCCACATAGTATTGTGGCAACGATGCAAGCTTTTAATACAGACATTGGTACCTAGATTATTTTTTAGTCAAGGTTTAAGGAGAATTAGTTTATCTCTCAGTTTTTTTTATTATATACTTTTTTCTATGAATATCAAGAAACCCATTGATTAATATCAAACTATAGTTCTATAAGTTTCTTGTGTATTTGCGGTGGCAGGTTTCAGGTTTCAGGTTTCAGGGGTTAGGTTTTTTAACTTGTATTATAATTAGATATGATTTACCTCCATAACAAGATAGCCGTTTTCTTTAACCCACATCAATATATCAGTACTTTTGTACTAAATCAACCCGAGAATAAGTATAAAAGCTTCCCGTAATGCGATCGCCTTCTTCTCCTGTTAATTTTTCATATTTAAGTTTTTTGATAAACAAAGATATTTCATCTGTGTTTTGAGATTGAATTTGTCTAACCAATGCCTTGACAGCTTTTTCATCCCATTGGTAATAAATGCGATCGCCTATATGTATATCTTTTCCTTCGCCAATATTTACGTTAAATTTAGCTAGTTGATAAATTATTTGTTCTTTGTCTGCACAACTAAGTAAATCAACTTCGATATTAATTTTAGTCGGTGTTGATTTGCCTACACAAGCAGCATCTAACCAATGAGTTTTAGGTAAATTTCGTTTAGTTCTATATGAAGTGAACATGTTATTCCCTCTCTGATTTTTTATCTGGAGAAGGTGGTATACCTTCAATAGCAATCAACGACTCAATAACTTCTCCTACTATTGGTGCTGCCACTGTACTTCCATAAGTGTGATAACCCTGGGGTTCATCTACTACAGCTACTACAACATAACGAGGAGCATTTGCAGGAACGATCCCGACAAAACTGGTAATTTTTGCTCTACTATCATAACCACCTCTAACTGCTTTTTGGGCGGTTCCTGTTTTTCCTGCTACCTGATAATCTGGGATATCTGCCGCTTGACCACTTCCTTCTGTAACTACCGTTGTCATCATTTCCAATACCTGTTCAGTGGTTTGAGATGAGAAGATTTTGCGCGATTGATAAGTTGGTTGCCAGTGCAGTTTATTATTATCATCTACTAGTCCTTGGATTACGTGAGGTGTGACTAGTTTACCCCCATTAGCCAGTACAGCATTAAGCTGTACTAATTTAAGAGGAGTTAAAGCAAAACCTTGACCAAAAGAGGCAGTAGCTGGTTCAATTTCTCTAACTAAAAATTCTACTTTTGGTTTCAGGTGTGATTTAATATCACTGGGTAAATCTACGCCTACTTTGTCTCGTAAACCTAGGTCTACTAGGTATTGATAGTAATCTTGGGCAGGAATCCGCTTCATTATTTCAATCATGCCCACATTACTTGATTTTTGCAAAATTTCAGCAATACTTAACCAACCATGACCACCTTCGGTATCGTAATCGTGGTTTCGTATTTCCCAAGATTCGATTTTAATTTTACCCTCATCGTATATTCTCGTATCGGCAGTAATTACACCCTTTTCTAGGGCGATCGCCACATTTATCGGTTTAAAAGTCGAACCTGGTTCATATAAATCTGTTACTGCCCAGTTTTTAAACAATTCTACTGGATAGTCATAATATTTATTAGGATTATAGGTAGGATTGCATACTAAAGCTAAAATCGAACCATCATTTACATCCATAACTATTACGGTACCGCGTTTAGCTCGATACTTTTGCATTTGTTTTTTTAATGCTGTTGTCGCCATTTTTTGGAGACGCAAATCCACAGTTAATTTAATTTTTAAATCATCTACTCGCATCAAGCCATCAGGTATATTTGTTGGTATTAATGTCCCTCGACCATTGGTATTGATACTTAGATTAGGGGGTGCCAGATTTGGCTGAATAATTGATTCTTGACTATATTCTATTCCTGCTTGTCCTTTGTGTTCTCTATCTACATAGCCAATTACTTCAGCTAATGTTGTTTCTTGAGGATAAAAGCGAGCATAGTATTCATTTAAATCAACTCCATTGATTCTTAGGTTTTTAATTTTTGTAGCTATATGTTCAGGTATATTCTTAGTAATCAGGATCCCTGTTTCTCTTAATTGGAACTTAGCCAGCAGTTCTTCTGCTGTATATTCTTTGAGGATATTAGCTAATTTTTCCGCAATAACTTGTGGTTCTTCAGTAAAAAATTTTGGATGAATATAGAGAGTATAAATTAATTTATCTGTGGCTAAAACATTGTTATCTCTATCTAAAATTTGTCTTCGTGGCAAGTATAGAGATAAAGATGTCATTTGTTGTTGTCTAGCTTTTTGTAATAATTCTGGTGCTTCGACAATCTGTAGGTGATATAGTCTAATACCTAAACCTAACATACCTAGTAACAGCAGACCAAAAACGATTGACAATCGCTGATGAGACTTAAAATCATTAATAAAATGTTGAGGTTTACGCTTCAGCTTGGGTTTACTTGATTTTGATTTTGATGGGCGATAATGAGATAGTTGCTTGATTTTTGCCATTATCAAAATAACCTGAATTTGTTCTGGCTAGATAACTATTTATTATAAAGCAATTCTCGTACTAGTGAGGTACAGAGGTGATCGCTTTAAGTTGATAGCCCTAAAACTTATTAGTGACAGCCTATTTTCGTCGCGATCGCCTCTTTAAAACTGACGCAAGTGATCTACTGAGTCTAAGAAAATCTGTCTAATTTAATCTAAAACTAATTAAAAGCTAAAATAAAAACAGATATAAATATGGCATTAGGAGTAAACAGCAACTGTGACGGTAAAACCAGATTGGCTGAGGGTAAAAGCACCTCAAAATCAACGTGTTGGCAATGTTAAAGATATTCTGAGAGATTTAAATCTCAATACTGTATGTGAAGAGGCAAGTTGCCCCAATATAGGTGAATGTTTTGCTGCGGGTACAGCTACTTTTTTAATTATGGGACCTGCTTGTACACGTGCTTGTCCCTATTGTGATATTGATTTTGAGAAGAAGCCTTTACCCCTCGATGCTACTGAACCTCTACGCCTAGCTGATGCGGTTAAACGTCTTAATCTCAATCATGTAGTTATTACTTCTGTGAATCGAGATGACTTACCAGATGGTGGTGCTAGTCAATTTGTCCGTTGTATTGAGCAAGTTAGAATCACCTCCCCTAAGACGACGATTGAGGTATTAATACCTGATTTATGCGGTAATTGGTCTGCTCTTAAAACGATTTTAGACTCTCATCCTGAAGTAGTTAATCACAACACAGAAACTATCCCAAGACTCTATCGCCGCGTACGCCCTCAAGGAGATTATCAGCGCTCCCTCCAGTTACTAAAAATTGTTCACGAATTGGCCCCAACTATCTACACTAAATCAGGTATCATGGTGGGTTTAGGGGAGAGCGATGCTGAGATACGTCAAGTTATGAGAGATTTACGGGGAATTAATTGTGATATTCTCACTATTGGGCAGTATTTACAACCTTCGGCTAAACATCTTGGGGTACAAGAATTTGTGACTCCAACTCAATTTGCCGCTTGGCAAGAATATGGTCAAGAGATTGGTTTTCTACAAGTAGTTTCTTCTCCCTTGACTCGTAGTTCTTATCACGCAGAGCAAGTTAGAGAATTGATGCGTGAATATCCCAAAACAGCAAACAGATAAGTTTCTAGTCCACTTCCCACCAACCAAAGGCCGGGCCAATTATTCTAATTGTTATCCAAAAAAATGCTAGAAAACCAATACCAATCCAAGCGCCTTTGGTGGTGATTTGATAAAATTGCTTAGCTTGAGTTTTGGTAATGGGTAACCAAGGTAAAATTGGTTGTTCTTTTCCGTATTGTTCGCCTAATGCTTGTTTACGACGTTTTGATTCACCCATAGCTGGAAAATATAACTGTTTTCATTACAAATTTAGCATATATAGCTTTACCAATTTTTTCTTTAATTATTTTTTATTTTCCTCTTGCTTTTTTAAAAAATCCTATGCTATACTTGAAAAGATGAAAACAAAGAGGGTCGCTAGCTCAGTGGTAGAGCATTCGGCTTTTAACCGACTGGTCCTGGGTTCGAGTCCCAGGCGACCCATATATCGAAAACTCAGATCTTGTATCTTTACCTAATGCTACTTGTGGATGAGTAATGAGTAATGAGTAATGAGTAATGAGTAATGAGTAAGAAATTATGAGTAATGAGTAATGAGTTAAAGAATTAATGCGATCGCGCTTAAAAATTGATTCTCGCCTGTTGGCCTATTTAGTACTTTTGTACTTGCGTGCTTTGGTCTGAGTAAACATTGATTCTCGCCTGTTGGCCTATTTAGTACTTTTGTACTTGCGTGCTTTGGTCTGAGTAAAATAAAATAAAACTTGAGAAAAACAAAATGAAGGCAGAAACTTTTATTAATAAGTCTCTGCTTTCTTTATTGCTTCTCAATTTTCATCTTTCCGCCCTCATGGAGACTCTCGCTAACCTGAGTACAGGTTAGCGATGAGAGGAAATGAGGGACCTAATTTATTAAAATCCAAAGATTAATTAATCTTCTGTGTAGAAAATAATCTGCTTATTTAGCAACTGACTCTTCGGAAACAGAAGCTTTATAAGATTTTTCTAAAAGCATGATTTGTTTTGCTTTTTGAGAGAGAGAATTACTATCGAGCAAATTCACTAGTAAAGCATCGGTAGAGAATAAACCAGCGCCGTTTACTGCAAAGAATAAGAAACAAGCAGCATAGATTGCTGATAACTCTAAATAAGGAATACTTAAACCTGCTACGAGAATGTGATGATACATTGCTACACACATTGTCGAGAAAAGAGCGAAACCTGATAGGCGAGTAAATAGCCCAATAATAATCAGAGGAGCGCCAATTAACTCTGTGAAAGCCGCTACGTAAGAGAAGAAAATGGGGAAGGGTAAACCGATATAAGCTACGTAAGCTTCCGCAAAACTCTCAATGTTATTAAGTTTATCTAGGCCATTATGAATCATCATAATTCCCACAACTGCTCTAAGTATTGCCCAGGCTGTTTGTGACCAGAAATTAGGATTAACGTTGGGTTTAAGTATTGCGGTGATTAGTTGAGATGGTGACTGATTGTTGATCATGACTGTTATGTTTTGAATGCTATTGTATTACTTGTGGTTGAGTAACAAAAATTAAAAGTAATTTACATTTCTTAATATCTTAACACATTTTTTAGATTTGATGTTTTGAAGTTGACCTCACATCTTCCACCAGTACTTATGTACTAAAAACCTCAGAAAAAGTTCATTTCTCTTTAGCCTAAGATCTTGCCCTGTCAACCAATTTTAAAGCGCGATCGCATTAATTCTTTAACTCATTACTCATTACTCATTACTCCAAAACTTCTTACTTCAAGACTTCAAGACTTCAAGACTTCAAGACTTCTTACTCATTACTCATTACTCATTACTCATTACTCATAATTCATCCACAACCAGTAACTTTGGGTAAAGATGCAAGATCTGAGTTGATGTAAATTTTACCGAGAAAAGCGTTACAATTATTAACAAAACTCAATATTTAATTTAGATTACTCATGGCTGCAAACAAAAAGACAAATATTATGCAACACTTGGCTCTTTCTGGAGCAACTAATTATGAAGTTAAGCGTTCAGCCCAAAAAGAGTCAGAAACATTTAAACCAGAACCTCAGGGACAGTTACAATCACAGACAGTCCAAGCGGAGAGTAGTAAAAGAGATATTATGTCTCATCTTGCTACCAGCACAGGCAAGTCTGTAAGTTTGACTACTGAAAATAACCGTCGTCAAAGCAAAATAATGGAACATATTCGCAAGACTCGCGGTTAATCGTGTTATAAATTTTTTAAATATTGGCCTGTATAGGAGGCGGCATTTTGAGCTACCATCTCCGGTGTACCAGTAGCAACTATTTTACCACCGCGATCTCCTCCTTCGGGCCCTAAATCGATAAGCCAATCGGCGCTGCGAATCACATCTAAATTATGTTCAATCACGACTAGAGAATTACCCTTATCAACTAATCTTTGTAAAACATTTACCAATTGATGGACATCATAGAAAGATAAGCCTGTGGTGGGTTCATCAATTAAATAGATAGTTTTACCCGTGGCGCGACGGGATAACTCTGAAGCTAACTTAACCCTTTGGGCTTCTCCACCAGACAAAGTTGGTGCGGGTTGTCCGAGGGGTAAATAACCTAAACCCACATCTACCAAAGTTTGTAACCGATTGACTGCCCGAGGAATATTAGTAAACACCTCTTTCGCTTCTTCTATAGTTAGATTTAAAATATCAGCGATAGAAAGCTGTTTATACTTTACCTGTAGAGTTTCCCGATTGTATCTTGCTCCTTTACAAATCTCACATTGGACATAAACATTAGGTAAAAAATTCATCTCAATCACATTTACCCCTTGTCCATTACAAGCTTCACAACGTCCACCTTTGAGATTAAAAGAAAATTGTCCAGGTTTATAACCCCTAACCTTAGCTTCTGGAGTTTCTGCTAATAACGCTCTAATTACATCAAATACCCCCGTATAGGTAGCTGCATTAGAACGAGGTGTTCTGCCGATAGGAGATTGGTCAATAATAATTACTTTGTCAATAGCTTCATTGCCTTTGATAGAATCTAATCCCTGAGGAAAGGGGGTGGGACTCCCGAGGGAGTTTTGTAAAGCTGGATACAATAAATCGTTGATTAAAGTCGATTTTCCTGAACCCGATACTCCTGTAATACAAACAAATTTACCTAAGGGGATTTCTACATCTAACCCTTGTAAATTGTTGCGAGAACATTTACTCAAGAGGAGAGATTTTCCATTACCTTCTCTTCTGACTTCGGGAATTTCAATAACTCTACGTTTAGATAAATAGGCACCTGTTAAAGACTTTTCTGAGGTTAACAGTGCTTCTAAACTTCCTTGGGCGACAATTTCACCACCATGAATACCCGCACCTGGTCCAATATCTACCAGGTAGTCTGCATTTTTAATTGTATCTTCGTCATGTTCTACTACAATCAAGGTATTGCCTAAATCTCGGAGTTTTTTAAGAGTTGCTAGTAATCTATCGTTATCCCGTTGATGTAAGCCTATACTCGGTTCATCAAGGACATATAGTACACCAGTTAATCCTGAACCTATTTGTGTAGCTAAACGGATTCTTTGGGCTTCTCCTCCAGAAAGAGTCATAGCTGCACGTTCTAAAGTTAGGTAATCTAAACCCACATCAATCAGAAACTGTAGACGTGCTCTAATTTCTTTTAAAGCTAATTTACCGATTAAAGCTTGTCTGTTGCTTAAGTTAAGTTCTGCTAATCGTTCTACACATTCTCTAATTGAGATACTGGTCAAATCGTCAATACTGTATTGTCCAAGGCGCACTGCTAAAGCTTCAGATTTTAAACGTTTTCCTTGGCACTGATGGCAGGGTTGATTAACTATATATTTAGCTAATTTATCTTTAACTAGGTCTGAGTTACTTTCTCGATAGTTTTTATCGAGCATATTTACTACTCCCGAATACCGTCTAGGATGGCTATATCCGTGTTGGTCCATCATTTCGATAATTTCGTTAGTGCCGTAGAGAATAATATCCTGTTGTTTTTCCGTGAGTTTTTCCCAGGGGGTACTTAAGTCAAAACCGTAAGCTTCTCCTAAATAATAAAGTAAGCTGATATGGTAACCATTGTCTTTTTCTGACCAGGGAGCGATCGCCTCACTAACTGGTTTATCTGGGTTAGGAATAATTAATTCTGGGGCGAAGGTGGGTAAGTAGCCCAATCCGTGACAATTAGTGCAGGCGCCATAGGGAGAATTAAAGGAAAATAAACGAGGTGATAGTTCGCTTATAACTGCGCCGTGTTCTGGACAGGCGAAGTTTTCACTAAAAATAATTTCTTCTTTTTCCTCATCTTTCCCCACTTCGATAATTGCTAAGCCTTCTCCGTGGTGTAGACAGGTAGTCAGAGAGTCTGCTAAACGTTCTTGGATACTAGCTTTTTTGATTAGGCGGTCTATGACTACTTCTATATTGTGTTGTTGATTTTTGTTGAGACTGATTTGGTCTGATAATTCTTGTACTTCTCCGTTGATTCGTATTCTTACAAATCCTTGGGAGGCGAGACTTGATAGGAGTTGTTTATGGGTTCCTTTTTTTCCTCTAACTACTGGGGCGAGAATTTGAAAACGAACACCTTCGGGTAATTCCATGACGCGATCGCACATTTCGTCTATTGTTTGGGGTGTTATTAGGCGATCGCATTTGGGACAATGAGGTTCTCCTGCCCTGCCGAATAATAGTCTTAAATAGTCATATATTTCTGTAACTGTCCCTACTGTAGAACGGGGATTTTGAGAGGTTGATTTTTGGTCTATAGATATAGCTGGACTTAATCCCTCAATAGCGTCTACATCTGGCTTATCTAATTGTCCTAAAAATTGACGGGCATAGGCGCTCAATGATTCTACATAGCGTCTTTGTCCTTCGGCAAAAATAGTATCAAAAGCTAAAGAAGATTTTCCTGACCCTGACACTCCTGTAAATACAATTAGACTATTTTTAGGTAGTTCTAAATCTATATTTTTGAGATTATGTTGCTTTGCCCCACGAATAGATATCATTATTATTGTTTTTCCTTGATCAGGAAGCTAAAAGAAATTAAATAGACAAGATATCTTTTACTCAGACCAAAGCATCTTTATCACTCATTTACTGGTGGATGAATAATGAGTTTTGAAGTCTTGAAGTAAGAAGTAATATCAAATTGATTAAAAAATGCTAAAAATATAGAAGCAGATTAGATCCCCCCTTCCCCCCTTGCTAAGGGGGGCTCAAGGTTGCTTGTCATCACCTCGTTACTCCTTAAAAATTGATTCTCGCCTGTTGGCCTATTTAGTACTTTTTTAGGCGTGCAAGATATGAGTTTTAGATATACTTGTCTGTAACACATAATTATAATGTCATACTGACTATATTTCACCTGATTTTGTTCAGATGGTTACCAAAGAAGACTCTTGCTCTGGTATATAATCTTCTACTAAAGAACGACGATTTTCAGGACCTTCTAAAAAATTACTCAACATCGCTATTACTGCGTTTACTTTACGAGTTCGCCATTTATCAATAACTTCATTAACTTCATTAGTTGAAAGAGTGCGTTGCATCGCTTCCCACAAATAAGCTGCATGTCTCGTTTCATCAGCAGCAATACTTTCAATTCCTTTTTTGAGATTGCCTTCTATTTTATCTTCAGCTTTTAAAACACTAGCCATACGGAGAAAATCTTTGCTGGCGTCTAGTTCCAAAATATAAGTACTGGCAAAAAATACAATCCAGTCAATATTCTCTGCTTTTAATTCATTGGGAGAGTAGCCTGTAAAATAAGTCTCAAAAAAAGAATCACTTTTTTTCTGCTCAGATTTAGTTGTTTGACTCTTTTCTTCTAGCTTGAGAGGATTGATTGCTTGTTTACCTATTTGTTTAAGACTATGGGAAAAAATTTTACCATGGCGGTCTTCGTCTGCTGCATGACGAGTTAGTTTTTCTGCAAGCCACAAATCTCCTTCTTTTTTTGCTCTCTCGGAAAGCTTTTGTAAAAAAGGAACGGATCCTGATTCTGCTAGTTGAAAACCTGCTAAAAGATTTGGACGAGTTAAGGAGTAGCGCATTTGGTGCGCAGTAAAGTATGATGCTGCTCCTGAACTTAGGGTATGGAGGAGTGAAGTATATAAATCCATAAAAATTTTATTGGTTGCCGATTGTGCTTAGTCTTTAATATTCTATCAAGAATATTTATCAGACGCTGTATACAAATTAATACTTATATCCTTATATGAGTATTAATGAGTATTAATATGAGTATTAAACAGTTAGATTTGTACTAAACTAACTCTGAATAACTGAACCTGCGGCTTCATCTAATAACCACCATAATTCCCCTTGAGGTTCAATTAAACGTGATGGATAGAGTGACCAATCTCCTGTGGGAGCAAATATTTCTTTTAAAGCTGGTTGTTTGCTTTCTCCTGCCACTAGGAAAATAACGCAGCGTGCCGCATTAATTAGAGGAACTGTAAAAGTTATCCGTGGATCTCCATCTTTGTCTCCTACTGTAACTAAACGATCTCTTACTTGTAAAGCTTCTGTGTTGGGAAATAGAGAGGCTGTATGTCCGTCGTCTCCCATACCTAATAGAATTATGTCAAATACAGGCATTTGATTATCTTGAGTAGGAATGTGTTTAATTATTTCTTCTTGATAGCTTTCAGCATCTATGAGAGGATTTTCTGCCTCTGTAGGTATAGGATGAATATTTTTAGCGGGAATATCTACTAAATTTAACCAACTTTCCCGAGCCATTTTTTGATTGCTTTGAGAGTGATCACTTTTGACATAGCGTTCATCTCCCCAGAAAACTTCTATTTGTGACCAGGGTAATTCTTGTTTGGCTATAGCCTCATACAATGGTTTAGGAGTGCTGCCTCCTGAGAGAGCGATTCTGCAAATATTTCTAGTTTCAATAGCTATTTTTATCTTATTAACTACTAAATCTAAGGCTTTGCTAATCAGTGATGATTTATCTGGGAGTATTTCTATTTTTTTTTCCATTATTTTTAATTTTCTTGAGTAAGTTTACAGTTCAAAGCAATAATCAGTTAGTATATTTTCCTATTTTATTGTATAAATATTTTAAAATAGACTAGATTATTTAGAAAAAACATAATTGTAAGAAATATGAACACGCTGATAACTGCTAAATACACCTCTTTAGTAACTAAATTAGTGGGAATCATCTTGATTCTCTCATCCCTAGTTGACTTTGTTACTTTGGCAATTCCCATTAAGATAATGGACACTCAATGGCAATTGCAATTTACCAATAATATAGTAGATAGAGGTGTTGTTCCTTTATTGGGGATTATCCTGATTTTGATAGGATATTGGATAGATAGTACTTTAGCTCAAAATAGACCACCAAAAAAGAAGAAAAAATCTTTTAACTTTAAATCAATTATTTATATCTTAGCATCTTTGATTGGCGTAGCTTATTTAGTCTTAGTGCCCATTCACATAACCAATATCAATGAGTTTAAGAGAATAACTTTAATTCGTATCAATCAGCAAGCCGAACAGTCTGAGAATCAAATTCGTACTCAATATGAGCAATTACAAGAGTTGCTTAATGATCCTCAGGCAGAACAAAAACTTAGAGAAGGAATTGAGCAAATCGATAATATTTTGGGCAGTGGCAGACAACTTACAGCCCAGCAAAGTTTACAACTTCAGCAAAACAAACAGAGATTAGAAACTTATCAGGGTTATTTAGAGGAACCAGAACTACTAGATGCCCAACTTGAACAGTTACAGACTCAATTAGATGAGAGAAGAAGCCAGAGACAAACCCAAGCTAATTTGGAATCTTTTAAGCAAATTTTACGAGTAGCGCTTAATAGTCTACTCTTAGCGATCGCTTTTAGTGTAATTGGCTGGATAGGTTTAAGAAATACGCTTAAGTCTAGTGCTAAAAGTGCTCCTTCTGTAGACTGAGGTATGTTTATCTTTGTTTAAGACGATTACGCCATACTTGCCAAGCTAGATAAACTAGTAGCAGGGTAGCCCCAATGGCGTAGGCGCCACCACTAGGAATTCCTGAAAAAACTAGAGCTAAACTACCTAACCAGAGAGTTAGGGCATAGATAAATAGTACAGTTAAGCGTTGAGAAATACCTGCTTTGAGGAGACGATGATGTAAATGACTTTTATCAGCTTGAAAAGGGGATTTTTTTTGCAAAACTCTAGATAAAATCACAATAGACATATCGACTATGGGCACAGCTAGGGTAAATATTACTGCACTCACCGCATAAGTTTTAACTAAACCAATTACTCCTACCCCTGCGAGAGTGAAGCCCATAAAATAAGCTCCACCATCTCCCATAAAAATTTGAGCTGGGTTAAAATTGTAGCGAAGAAAACCTAATGCTCCTCCTGCTAAAGCTGCGGCAACTAAGGCGGCAGCAGACTGATTCATAAACAGACTAACGATGAGCATAACTACGGCAGCAATTCCTGATACTCCCGCCGCTAAGCCATCTAAACCATCAATCCAATTAATGGCGTTAGTCATTCCTACTAGCCAAATTACTGTAATTGGTAAACTTAGCCAACCTAAATGTAATAAATCAGAAAAAGGTATAGAAATAAATTCAATTCTTACGCCTACCCACCAAGCAAAAGTAGCTACAGCCATTTGCATGATTAAACGGGAAATAGGGCTAAGATTAAAAATATCATCGGCTAAACCGATTAAAAATAAAAATAATCCTCCTATGGTTACCCCCCAAATCTCCCACTCTTTTTCTGGGGGCAGCCACCCAAAGCCTCCTAACCACCAAACTATTAATAAGGCGCTTAAACTGCCGATAAAAATTGAAACTCCACCGATACGAACAATAGGCCGTTTGTGGATTTTACGCTCTGATGGTCGATCTACTTGTCCACTTTTGAGACCTATAGTTCTTACTACAGGTGTACTCCATAAAACTACAGTGATAGAGACTAGAAAGGCAATGATATGGTATTGTTCCTGAAGCATAGGACTCGAATGAATAATAACATCAAATCAACTATAGCGCTAGGCGCTAGTAAAAAAAGTTTTTTCTAGCTTTGAGAGATACTTCTATTCCCTTGATTGGGTTGAATGTGTACTGCTATAAATCATAGAAGTATAAAAAGAAAAAAGTAGAGAATACCCTCTCTACTTTTTTCATTAGTTTAGGCTAAAGCGGGAACAGAAATTTGCAAATGACTATATAGAGGGAAGCGCTGACAAAGTTGAGCCACGCGATCGCGACAAGTTTGAGCAACTTCAGCAGAATCAGGATTCAGAAGGCGATCGCTAATAATACTAGCGATTTCTGTAAATTCTGCTTCTTTCATACCCCTAGTCGTCATTGCTGGTGTACCCAAACGCAGACCACTAGTTACAAAGGGAGATTCTGGATCAAAAGGTACAGTATTTTTATTCGCGGTAATATTCACGCCACTAACCAACTTATCGGCTTGTTTCCCTGTCATACCGATACAGCGCAAATCAACTAAAACTAAGTGATTATCGCTGCCATCGGTAACCAAT
Source organism: Johannesbaptistia floridana (assembly GCF_057440575.1). Classification (NCBI taxonomy): domain Bacteria; kingdom Bacillati; phylum Cyanobacteriota; class Cyanophyceae; order Chroococcales; family Cyanothrichaceae; genus Johannesbaptistia; species Johannesbaptistia floridana. The sequence continues at coordinate 8,641 of NZ_JALKVM010000255.1, read as the reverse complement.
TTAAAACCACCTTTGTTTAGACCAGAGGCTAAAGCTTTCGCATTAGCGATTACTTGCTTACTGTAGGTCTTAAATTCTGGTTTGAGGGCTTCTCCAAAGGCCACAGCTTTACCAGCGATTACGTGTTCTAGGGGACCTCCCTGGCTACCAGGAAAAACAGCCTTATCGAATTTCTTGCCCAATTCTGCATCGCGACTGAGAATCAAACCTCCTCTGGGACCTCTTAGGGTTTTGTGAGTGGTTGTGGTCACCACATCACAGTATGGGACTGGGTTAGGATGTTCTCCTGCGGCTACTAATCCAGCAATATGAGCAATATCCGCTAATAAATAGGCGCCTACTTCATCGGCAATTTCTCTAAATTTAGCAAAGTCAATTACCCGAGGATAAGCAGAATATCCACAGATAATCATTTTAGGACGTTCTTTGAGAGCTATTTCTCGAATTTGATTGTAGTCTAGTCTTTCTGTCTCTTTATTTACACCGTACTGGCAGACATTAAACCACTTTCCTGATACATTCACGGGAGATCCATGGGTCAAATGTCCACCATGGGACAAATCCATCCCCATAATTGTGTCTCCTGGCTTCAAGAGAGCGAGAAAAACAGCAAAATTAGCCTGGGCTCCCGAATGGGGTTGAACATTAGCACTAGCTGCTCCAAAAAGCTGTTTAACACGATCTATAGCTAATTGTTCGATTTCGTCAATGAACTCACAACCACCATAGTAGCGTTTGCCTGGTAAACCTTCAGCATATTTATTAGTTAATACTGAGCCTTGGGCCGCTAAAACAGCGGGTGAGGTGAAATTCTCACTGGCAATTAATTCTAGATGGTCACGTTGTCGCTTTAATTCTTTGTTAATCATTTCTGCGGCAACAGGATCAGTTTCAGTTAAAAAATCAAAATTAGTTTTACTCACTTGTATTTGTTTTTTTTGATTAAGCTATGTAGCAATTTTAACGCTTAAATCCCCTTCTTTGACTAAAATATAATAATCAACTACAAAGATCCCGAGGTTTAACTATGTTTGTAGCCATTACCGATGAACAACTTTTCAGCGCCAAGCAAGTATGTCAAGGTTGTCTACTTGCAGACCAAAGTGGCTTACCTCGTTGGCGAGATGGTAAACTAGGGTGTGGTCACTTGTTATGTAAATCTCAACAAAATCAGCCAACTATTTATCAATGTCAAATGGGCTTTCGTATTGCTAAGATCAAAGAAACTCAATCATTAAATCAAGTTTAAAATATAGATTCAATCTCAACGAGAGGAAAAAATAACAATGAATTGGCGTGGTTCCACTGATTTTAAAGATCGCTTTTTCGGTGCGTTAGTATATGCACTTCCTTTGATTTATGTTCTTCCCTACGGTTTTGAGGTCTTAAGAAAGGTTCCAGTACTGAAAATAGTTTATATTATTCTTTCTCCTTTGATTAATGTTTACAACACTGTGCAGTCTACCCTTCCCTTTGCTGGTTTAATTATTTTCTTCGTCTTATTCTTAGGAGTAGTCAATAACCCTAGAATCAGTCATTTTATCCGCTTTAACACTATGCAAGCTATTTTGCTGAATATTTTGGTTATTCTGTTTAATCTAATCTTAAGTCTTGTGTTTGGTGGTTTCAACGGTGGATTTATCATAGCAACCTTTAGTAATATTGTATTTTTAGGTATATTTATAGCTTCCGTTTACTCAATTATTCAGTCAGCTTTAGGAAGTTATGCAGAACTACCGACTATTTCTGAAGCAGCCTATGCTAGAGTACGCTAGTTAATGCTCTGCCAAAATATGCTAATCTAGTTGTTGATCAAGCCTCAGATAATCAAAAAATACAGCAGTTATGTCTGATTCTTCTACTTCTTCTGATCGTACCGCTAAAACCAGACAACTCCTAGGTATGAAAGGCGCTGCGCCAGGAGAAAAGTCAATTTGGAAAATTCGCCTCCAGTTGATGAAGCCCATTACTTGGATTCCCCTGATTTGGGGTGTTGTATGTGGTGCTGCTTCCTCTGGAGGTTATATTTGGAATTTAGAGAATGTTATACAAGCTGCAACTTGTATGCTCTTAGCAGGCCCCTTGTTAGCAGGTTATACTCAAACTCTTAATGATTTCTATGATCGCGACATAGACGCAATTAATGAACCATATCGCCCTATTCCCTCGGGAGCAATTTCTGTTCCTCAAGTGATAACTCAAATAGTGATTCTCCTCGTAGGTGGTTTAGGAGTGGCCTATTTGTTGGATGTGTGGGCAGGTCATGAATTTCCTACAATTACTTGTACAGCAATTTTTGGCTCGTTTTTAGCCTATATTTACTCGGCACCACCTCTAAAACTTAAACGCAATGGCTGGCTGGGTAACTATGCTTTAGGGGCAAGTTATATCGCTTTACCCTGGTGGGCAGGTCATGCTTTGTTTGGAACTTTGAATAAAACAATTATTGTTCTGACTTTGTTTTACAGCCTAGCTGGCTTGGGCATCGCCGTAGTTAATGACTTTAAAAGTGTAGAAGGCGATCGCCAATTGGGTCTTCAATCTTTACCTGTGAGTTTTGGCGTTACTACTGCCGCTTGGATTTGTGTGATTATGATTGATGTTTTCCAAGCAGGAATCGCCGGCTATTTAATTAGTATCCATCAAAATCTATCGGCTACTATCTTGTTGCTTCTGGTTATTCCTCAAATTACCTTCCAAGATATGTATTTTTTGAGGGACCCCTTAGAAAATGATGTAAAGTATCAAGCTAGTGCTCAACCTTTTTTGGTACTAGGAATGTTAGTTACTGGTTTAGCTCTCGGTCATGCTGGTATATAGTTTTTTTAAGCATAATAAATGAGGTTTGTAGTTAGACTAAAGTCCAAAAGATAGGGCTAAAGCCCTACTACAAACTCATAAGAACTTGGTTTTATAGCCACAGACTTTGTTTATACTGTTAGACTAAAGTCCAAAAGATAGGGCTAAAGCCCTACTACAAACTCATAAGAACTTGGTTTTATAGCCACAGACTTTGTTTATACTGTTAGACTAAAGTCCAAAAGATAGGGCTAAAGCCCTACTACAAACTCATAAGAACTTGGTTTTATAGCCACAGACTTTGTTTATACTGTTAGACTAAAGTCCAAAAGATAGGGCTAAAGCCCTACTACAAACTCACAAGAACTCGGTTTTATAGCCACAGACTTTGTTTATACTGTTGGACTTTAGTCCAAAAGATAGGGCTAAAGCCCTACTACAAACTCACAAGAACTCGGTTTTATAGCCACAGACTTTGTTTATACTGTTGGACTTTAGTCCAAAAGATAGGGCTAAAGCCCTACTACAAACTCACAAGAACTCGGTTTTATAGCCACAGACTTTGTTTATACTGTTGGACTTTAGTCCAAAAGATAGGGCTAAAGCCCTACTACAAACTCACAAGAACTCGGTTTTATAGCCACAGACTTTGTTTATACTGTTGGACTTTAGTCCAAAAGATAGGGCTAAAGCCCTACTACAAACTCACAAGAACTCGGTTTTATAGCCACAGACTTTGTTTATACTATTTTGTTAACTGCAAACTATTAACGCTTGGCTAACTTTTTACTATCAACTTTGCGTAGACGAATAGATTCAGGAGTAATCTCTAGTAGTTCATCAGGACCAATATATTCTAAAGCTCTCTCTAAGCTCATTTCTACTGGTGCTTGTAATTGTACTAGTTCGTCTCCGGTAGCTGAACGGTGGTTAGTTAACTGTTTAGTTTTACAAACATTTAGTTCTAAATTTTGGGGACGATTATGTTCTCCAATAATCATACCTCTGTAAACTTTAGTACCAGGAGTGATAAAGAAAACACCACGGTCTTCAGCATTTTTCATCGCATAAAAAGTAGCTACTCCTTCCTCAAAGGCAATGATTGTGCCATTGTATCGAGTTTCTATATCTCCAGACAAAGGACGATACTCAAGGAAACTATGATTCATTAAACCTTCGCCACGAGTTATACGGATAAAATCACCTCGGAAACCAATTAAACCCCTTGCTGGTATCACAAACTCCAACTGAGTTCGGTTGTTAATTCCTGCTTGCATATCCTGCATTTCCCCTTTACGTTGGCCTAGACGTTCGATACAAGCACCTACCGCATCTTCGGGTACATCTAATACCAAGTATTCATAAGGTTCACAGGGTTCGCCATTGATTTCACGATAAATTACTTGAGGTTGGGAAACTTGGAATTCGTAACCTTCACGACGCATAGTCTCGATGAGGATACCTAGATGGAGTTCACCTCTTCCTGAGACTAAAAATTGGTCCCCAGATTCACCTGGTTCTACTCTTAAGGCTACATTGGTTTCCAATTCTCTGTCTAGGCGATCGCGTATTTGTCTAGACGTTACATAAGTTCCTTCTTGTCCGGCGAAGGGTGAATTATTCACACTAAAGGTCATTTGTAGAGTCGGTTCATCTACTTTAATCAATGGTAATGCTTGAGGTTCATCAGGACATGTAATTGTTTCTCCGATGTTAGCATCGGCAAAGCCGGCGATCGCCACAATATTTCCTGCGCTTGATTCCTCTAATTCGACTCTATTTAACCCTTCAAATCCTAGTATTTTACTAACTTTCCCTTTGACTACCTCTCCATTGTCTTTCATCAAAGCTGCTGTTTGATTAACTTTTATTCTCCCATTATGGATTTTCCCTATTACTATTCTCCCTAAGTAATCGGAATAGTCTAAAGTTGTTACTTGTAGCTGTAGGGGTTTATTCGTATCTCCTGCTGGGGGTGGTACGTGGTGGATAATCGCTTCAAATAGAGGCTGCATATCCTTACCTTCTGCTTCTAATTCTGTTTTGGCATAACCTGCTAACCCTGAGGCAAACAAGGTCATAAAATCACATTGATCATCATCGGCACCTAATTCTACAAACAAATCAAATACTTTATCTATTGCTGCGTAGGGTGCTGCGCTGGGACGATCTATTTTATTTATTACTACAATTGGACGTAGCCCTTTTTCTAAGGCTTTTTTTAAGACAAATCGAGTCTGAGGCATTGGCCCTTCGTTAGCATCTACAATTAAGATACAACCATCTACCATTCCCAAAACTCGTTCTACTTCTCCTCCAAAGTCAGCGTGTCCGGGAGTATCTACGATATTTATTAATATATCTTGATAACGTACTGCTGTGTTTTTTGATAATATGGTGATACCACGCTCTCGCTCTAAGTCATTGGAATCCATTACACAAGTAGGTATATCTTCCCCTTGGCGGAAGATTCCAGATTGTTTTAAGAGAGCGTCAACTAGAGTGGTTTTACCATGGTCAACGTGGGCAATAATAGCAACGTTCCGAATAGGAAGAGACATAGAAAAATAAAGTTCTAATAACGAAAAATTTCTTAACGATTATAGCACAATATAAGGTTTTTCAGTTTGATGAGTAAATAGGCAATAAGAATGTAGAATGTAGAATTAAGAATTAAGAATGTATTGCAGTACAAAATCGGTGGTTTAAAGATAAAAGTATGAGATGAGTTTTGAAGTTTTGAAGTTTTGAAGTTTTGAAGTTTTGAAGTCTTGAAGTGAAAGAAGCAGCATTAGTAGGGTGTGTTAGGGCGAAGCCCGTAACGCACCGTTAGATGAGTCTTGAAGTAATAAGTCTTGAAGTCTTGAAGTCTTGAAGTAATGAGCATTAGTAGGGTGTGTTAGGGCGAAGCCCGTAACGCACCGTTAGATGAGTTTTGAAGTAATAAGTCTTGAAGTAATGAGTAATGAGTAATGAGTAATGAGTTAAAGAATTGATCCTAACTCCTTAAAAATTGATTCTCGCCTGTTGGCCTATTTAGTACTTTTGTATTTGCGTGCTTCGGTCTAAATTAAATGTAAAAGTATTCAAAAAACTACTGGTTTAACTATCCCCGTTTATTTTAATTATTTACTTATTATTTTATACTACATTAGGGCCGAGTTATCCCCTAGGGTTATCATAGCTTAATAACTAAATAATTGTCAAGTATTTGCAAATTAAACGGATTTGATATAGATACTTGAAAAATAATTCGGTATTTAGGCATTCGCGCATTCTTTCATACCAAATCCGGTTCAATACTGCTCCGATAAGAATCAAACATATTTATTTTGAGAAAGCAGGGAGCACCGGAGCAGGGAGCAGGGAGAGGGGTTTTTGGCTTTGTAATTAATCTCCTTTCAACCTTACTCTAATCAATAATTTTCTCTTAACAAAAGCAGTATTGAAATCCGGTTTACAAAACCCCTTTATCCTTTTGTATATGGGAAATGCTGAAAGCTTGTCTCTCCCTACTCCCTACTCCCTGCTCCCCCTCTCCCCCTCTCCCCCTCTCCCCCTCTCCCCCTCTCCCCCTCTCCCCTGCTCCCCTGCTCCCCCTCTCCCCCTCTCCCCCTCTCCCCTGCTCCCCTACTCCCTCCTATCGCCAACACAAATAAAAGCAGCCCAAAACTTAGGGGAAGTATAGGGATGAAAATCATCGTCTTTTTCCTTCAACTCCTGTAAATGCTTCCCGATGGGAGGATTAATCTTTTTAACCTCAGTAATCCTCTCCTCAGTTAGCCAAGTTGAGCGCATATTACCTATAGTTAAACTGCGTAAATCCTGTTTAGCTTGATTCAAAGCTTCACTCTTACTCACATTTTCCCCTAAATGCCGATAGAAACTCTCCATCAAAATCGCTGTGGCAACATCACTCACCTTCCAGAGACTGACAATTAAACATTGGGCACCAGCTTGAAGAAAAGCTCGTCTTAATCCTACTACTGTTTCCCCTGTAATTACTTCTCCTAACGCCGTTTCACAGGCGCTTAATACCACTAATTCTGTGCCTAGGAAATTGAGATAGGTGATATCTTCAGCGGTGAGAATTCCATCCTCTACCTCGGGGAAAATAGTCAGATGTTTTAAAAAAGTATTCACTCCTGCAAAGACAATACCCGCTCTTAATTGGGGATTACTGGCGGTTTGGGTGTGAAAACGAGAGGTTTCTGAAGGTAAGGGGAGTAACTTGGCAATATCTTGGAGATAGAAAGCATGGGTAGCAATATGCACTAGTTTGGGAGACTTGACTCTTTGACGTAGGCGAGATTTCCAAGCTTGCTTATCTGTATATAAAACTCCATTTAATTGACGCGCAATTTGCTCTCCTTCTATTTTACTTCCAGGTAAAGGAGAAAATCTCCCTCGATTTAAATCCCTGAGTAATTCAGCATCTCTTAAACCACTACCTTCTCTATTTTCTGTTGCTGGGAAGGGAGAGGTTATGCCAGAATTGGGGTTATAGTCATAGTCGGGGGCAGCAATAATTAGACTATCTCCTTCAGCTACAGTAAGTTGTGGGCGTAATAAGTCTCTTCCTACTCCTTGATAAGAAAAGGTATATTCTTCTAACAAGGGTTTATTCTCTCCATCAATCAAAGCTTCAAAAGGCAGTAGATTTAATTTCCCATCTGGGGCAAAATAGAGATGATGTTTTCCTTCTAGATAGTTAACTAAGGGATCAAAAATAGTTTCTCGTAACTGTTGTAGATTTTGCTCAAATTCATTAAAATCCTCTGGGATATCATCATCAGGGATATCATCATCACAGGCGCGATTGACATGGTTAATATTCTCATGGAAGATAGAAATTAAACGGTCTATTTCACTAGCTTCTCCTAAATCAATCATCTTCACGGCGCCAGTTTCTTGGGGAGTTACCACAAAAGCTAGATACCGGGCTTCCATCCATTTGAATTCGGTAAAATCAAAACGGTTAAAACGGGCAAATTCTACTAACAGGGTATCATCAGGGAGGGTGAGAGATATTGCCTGACGAGAGATATTATCCCAGCCTTCGAGAAGATTTAAATTTAAACCTTGACTGAGTTGATGTTCTAATTCTTTTTTAGTTTGATAGAGTTTATCTAAGGTTGCTTCTATTTCTTCATTGACAAAGTTAAAACGTAATTGAGCGATTTCTTCGACTACTTGTTTTCTTTGAGTGAGAAGGGGTGCTAAATCTGGGTAGTTGTCAGAAAGAAGGGCAACCTGTTGTCTGAGGGTAGTTTCTGTGGCGAGGGATTTACGTAGGAGGAGATATTCGTAGGCACTTTCTACGGCTTCTGTGTCTTGGGGGAAGTGTTGGAAAACTAGGGATAGGAATATTTCTAGTTGATAGTATTGACTTTGGAGATAGTTTAAGCGTTGTTGGTCATTGATAAGAGTAAAGATTTCGGTGATGAGATGGGTATTGATTTTAGCAGCATTTCGGAATAAGTCAAGGGAGGCTTTTGGTTTGCCTTCACAGGCGGTAAGTAGGGCTAAATTTTGCAGAGTGATGGCGTAGGATTGGGTTTTTTTGCCTACTGTGTCTGCTGTTATTTCTAAAGCCTCCTGGTAATATTCCCTTGCTTGGGGTAGATTTCCTATTTGTTGGTATAACCGGGCTAAATTATCCAGAGTGATGGCGTAGGATTCGGTTTTTTTGCCTACTGTGTCTGCTGTTATTTCTAAAGCCTCCTGGTAATATTCCCTTGCTTGGGGTAGATTTCCTATATCTTGGTATAACCCGGCTAAATTATCCAGAGTGGTGGCGTAGGATTGGGTTTTTTTGCCTACTGTGTCTGCTTTTATTTCT
>NZ_JALKVM010000254.1:0-10774 GCF_057440575.1 Johannesbaptistia floridana | reverse complement strand
GGGCGCAAGGCTTGCGCCCATCTCCCGGCTTGCGCCCATCTCCCGGCTTGCGCCCATCTCCCGGCTTGCGCCCATCTCCCGGCTTGCGCTTCTGCAAACAAGAGCCCTGTATCCGTTCATCTATACCAAATAATTAATTGTATGGTTATTTAGTTATGATTACCCGATGATTTTTTAAGGGAAAAAGGGAATAAGTGCTTATATTAATGTTGGGTTGAGTACCGATCACCCAACCTACTGGCTAAATTTTAAGGGTTTCATTGTCAAGCGGAGACAACGCCGTAAAAAAGGCGCCGGAAAATCTCTCTCCCCATTACTAGTCAACACCACAAAAGGAAAAGCGTTACAGTAAACTAAACCATTAGTTATTTCTGTACTCATATCAACAGCAGTTTCTTCTTGAGTATCTGTATAGGCAGTTCTTACTGTAACCTTGTCTACCTCTTCTTTGATTCTCTCCAACTCAGGAATTTCAAAACGTCCTTCTTCAAAGAGAGTTAATAAATCATTCGGCAAATCAATATCACTTTTATCTATCTCATCAATCAACAATACCCGAGGTTTCTTTCTAGGTAACAAAGCTGTACCCAAGGGACCGAGAGTAATATACTTTTCAATCTGTTTTAACTGCTGTTTTTGCTCTTCTTCCGTCAAATTTCCTTGATTTTGCTCTTTTAACTTATTATCTTTTTTTATCCTTCCCTCAAGCTTTTTATAAGCTGAAGACAATTGTTGACGAAAATCTTGATAGTATTTTGAAAGTAAATCAATAATTTCTTTTTCTTCATCTTGCTTATCAGGCATCTATTTCATTTCCTTCTTCTGCAACTTATCTATTGTTGTTTGTATTATTCTGTCCTAGAGTAATTCTGTGAGGAACTTCGCTACTAGTATAGCGCTATTTAATAAAGGAATATACGGATCTAATATTATTATTCTGTAGGGGCGCTCATACTTGCGCCCCTTCTGCTTTACCTCGATAATTTGGTGCGTTACTTTTTAGTTTCCCTTTTGTATTGCTTTCATGATTCGTTGCGTTACGCGCAGGGAGCGCACTTCACACCCTACTATTGCCCTATTTTATAAGCCTGTCTATTGCCCTATTTTAACTGAAACAGTCCACTACTTTTCTTCAAGACTTCAAGACTTCAAAACTCATTACTCATGTTTGGTGCGTTACGCGCATGGAGCGCTAACGCACCCTACTTGATGTAATATAATAAAAGGTAGTTAACGAGGTGTAACGCATCGCAAATTATTTTGTAATAAAAGCAAATCTGTTAAATTGCAAAATATAAGTTAACATATACCTCAAGAAAGACTATGTTATATCAAAATCCCTAGGTTTTAACTATAGGGAAAAAATCTAAATTGTGTTGTGTGAGGAGTAATTAAATAATGTTGAAACTAACTACCAAAAGTAGGTTTAATTCGCCGACAAATAGCTTAAATAACCAGCAGCAGCTATCATCTAATCCTCTATTTGGTACAGATGGCATCCGTGGTAAAGTAGGAGAAGTATTAACTCCTACCCTAGCAGAAGCAGTAGGATTTTGGTCAGGAAAAATATTACGAGAGTCAGCTATAACACCAGGACCAGTAATTATTGGCCAAGATTCCCGTAATTCTAGTCCCATGTTAGCAGAAGCGATCGCCTCGGGTCTAAATAGAGCAGGAGTAGAGGTTTGGCATCTAGGACTATGTCCAACTCCAGCAGTAGCTTATTTAGCCAAAGAAACTGCTGCCATAGGAGGCATTATGGTTTCAGCAAGTCATAACCCTCCCGAAGATAACGGAATTAAATTTTTTGAAGGTGACGGTCTAAAAATTAGCAAAAAACTAGCTAAAAATATAGAAAATGGGTTAAGAAACCAAGGAGAAATATTTAATTCTGATTTATTGACACCTCATACAGGTAAAACCCATAATTATCCTGAATTGACTCAAAACTATTTAGAGAGTATTTTAAATTCTCTCCCTGTAAAAACTAATTTTTCGGGCTTACGCATAGTATTAGATTTAGCCTGGGGGGCAGCAGTAAACTTAGCTCCCCAAGCATTTACAAAACTTGGCGCTGACGTGATTTGTTTACACTCCCAAGCAAATGGCGATCGCATCAATGTCAACTGTGGTTCAACTCATCTCCAACCTTTACAAACAGCAATTAAAGAATACAATGCGGATCTCGGTTTTGCCTTCGATGGAGATGCAGATAGAGTAATAGCAGTAGATTCAGCAGGCAGAATAATTGATGGTGACCACATTCTTTATTTTTGGGGTCAATACCTACAACAAAAAGATTTTTTACCCAATAACTTAATTGTAGCCACGGTAATGGCCAATCTAGGCTTTGAAAAGGCGTGGCAAAAACTCGGAGGTGAGATAATTCGTACTGCCGTAGGGGATCAACATGTACAATCACAAATGTGGTCCTCAGGGGCAATGTTAGGAGGTGAACAATCTGGTCACATTCTCTGTCACCACCACAGTGTCTCTGGTGACGGGATTCAAACAGCATTGCATCTGACATCTCTAGTTTGTGAAGGGAAAACTTGCCTCAAGACTTTGAGAGAAAATAGCTTTACTAGTTATCCTCAACTGTTGCGAAATGTACGAGTTAAAAATCGCCAAGTGTTAGAAACATGGAAAGATTGCCAAATAATCCAAAGGGCGATCGCCAAAGCTTCGGAAAATTTAGGTAACCAAGGTCGAGTTTTAGTTAGGGCTTCTGGTACTGAACCCTTAATTCGAGTTATGGTAGAAGCAAGAGATCATCATTTAGCCAATTACTGGACAGAACATTTAGTTACTGTAGTTAATAACCAATTAGCCTAACTTGAAAAAGGCTTTGAGAAGTAGGGTGTGAAGCGTGCGAAGCGCGTAACGCACCAAATTATCTGTAACTCACTCAGAGATGGGAATTGTGGGAAGAAGTAGTAACGCACCAAATTATCTGTAACTCAGTCAGAGATGATAAGTGCGATAAGTGTGAGGAGAGAAATGATAAAGCTCCCGGTGCTTGTTTATAAATACTATTTCATAATCGGATCTAATATAATGAATAGGAACATCAATTCCCTTGCTTTAAGCACAGCAGTAATTAACCTAGTAATATAGCATCTAGATAATTTATATTAATTGATTTATAAATAGTTATTATCACATAAAAAATTAATTATGCAGCGAGTAAATTTTAGAACTAAACCCAAAAAAAGAAAAGTCAAGAAAAATTCTTCTACCCCATCTTTATCAATAAGAGAACAACTAGAGAAAAAACGTCGAAATCGGGAGCTGGTTCAAAAAGCCTTGCTGAGTATTTCTTTAGGTTTAGTTTTTATTTTAGTTACTTCTATTCCTTTAATTTTAATAACAAATCTTAAAATAGGTTTAGCTATCCCAGTAGCAATTGCCACTTTATTTTTTTCTTATCAGTATCCACGAATGGCACTTTGGGCTTTTCTTATTTATATGCCTTTTTCTGGGACAATCACCTATAGTATTGGAGCTGGAAATATTGCTTTTCAATTAGCTAAAGATCTTTTCTATTTTGGGGCTTTTTTAGCATTAACAAAAGAATGTATAACTAAGAGAAAACCGATTTTGATGAAACAGCAATTAGTACCTACACTTTTGCTATTAGTTTTCTTCTGTTTCATGACCTATTTATTTGTCAATCTCAGCAGTGAATTTCTTCCCTACTGTGATAGTTTAAGTGAAGAAGAGAAGTTTTTACGGGATGCTAGTGGGGCATATATACTCAATCCAGAAACGGGACTAGTAATTTTTACTCCTTGTAAACAGGGACTTATATCTCTACAAGGACTGTTAGGATTAAAAGTATTACTTGGCTATATTCCTTTAATTTTTTGTGCCTACTACCTCATTGAAACCAAAGAGCAAATTATTTTCCTTGGTCGATTACTCGTAGTATTAGCTATTATCTGTTGTCTATTAGGATTATATCAATACCGTCTGCTTGCTAGTGGTGCTTGTGATGGAACTCGCTTTATGGAAGCAGTAGAGATTTATAAACCTCAATTACGGGCACGTTGTTTTATCGGGGGTGCTTTAGCCTTTAATCCCACTTTTGGAGCAGTTAGATTACCGGGTACATTTGTATCTCCTTGGCATTGGTCATGGTTTTTAATTGCTAACGCTGGGATTAGCTTTACTACGACTTTTAGTGATCCCTCTAAAAGATGGCGTTTAATTGGTGCGGGGGGAATGCTCTTAGTTTTAATCAATGCCTTCATTTGTGGACAAAGAATTGCACTACTTTTAGTCCCTATATTTTTTATGGTGATGTCAGTTTTAACTGGGCAAATTTTTAAATTCAAGAGATTTATACCTGTTGCTCTCGGTGTCGGTATATCGGTATTTTGGTTAATAGCAAAGAATCCTGAACTTGTTCAACGAAGAGTAGAGGATTTTGTAAATCGTTGGAATGCTGCACCACCCTATCTATTTATTGTTAATCAGTATAATTGGGCATTAGAAAATTTTGATGGAATCTTAGGCAATGGTTTAGGACTGGCGACAAATTCAGCTAGAGTTTTAGGAGATATTTTCCTTGTAGAAACTTTTCACGCCAGAATTTTTTACGAAATTGGGCCTTTTGGATTACTAGCTTTTATGATTTTTTTGACTCATTTAGTCATTGTCAGCTTTAATAGCTATCGCTCGACTCAAGATACAATTATGCGTAATTATGCTTCGAGCTTTTGGGTGTTTATTGTAATTATCAGTTATTTTCCCTACTGGTATCCCCTAGATACAGACCCAGTAGCGGTTTACTATTGGTTCTTCATTGGAGTTATTTTTAAAGCTGCGGTTATCGATCAACAAATCCGCAAGGAAAACAAAATATCTCCGCAACCACAAAACCACAAAAATAGAATAAAAGTTAGATTAAAAAAGAGTTAAAATCTATGGTGTTAAATTATTTTTAGCTTTAAAATCTTCAATTGCTTCTTCTAAAGATTGGGAGGAATTTTCGGTAATTAAATAAGCTTTAAAAGGCTGATTCTCGCTGAGATAAGCTAGGTATGATGATTGTAAATAGGGCTGATAGGCTAATTCATCTCGAATATAAACTGAGAAAAAGGCAGTTAAACTAGCAAAAATGTAATTATCAAGAATTTGAGGGGTAGGAAGAGTCACATTAGTGGTACTTTCAATTAAATCTGTTAAACCTCCATCAAGTTGAGAAAAATCTACGTGGGCTTGCCCTTCTTGCAGCATTAAATACTTATTTTCAGTTTCAAACCAAGGAAAAGATAAAGCCTGTTCAAAAACAAAGGGAGTAGCGGGATCGTAGTTACCAGCACCAATAAATACAGGAATCTCAATCTCAGCTAAACCATTAGGTCCAAATATGGCACTATTCACGGGATTACTAGCATAAATAGCTTTGACTCTAGGATCTCTAAAATCATAGTCTTTTTCTGGTAAATCCAAAAGTCTACACTGTAAAAGCAAGGAGGTATTACCAGTTTTAAAATAAGACTGGCATTCTTTTTTTAAATTACTAAAGTCAATTTTCCCTCCAGCTACAGCTAAAGCTGTGTAGCCACCGAAAGAATGTCCAAAAACACCAACCTCGTTCAAAAGTAGTTGATTGTTAAATTCACTATCATTACGTCTTTCCAGTTCATCAATTAAGTAGGTAATATCTAAAGGGCGATCAATAAATTCATCTAGAAGAAAAATCTCGCGGGAAATACCATCGATTAGTGCCTCTAGTTGTAGAGAATCACTACCGGGATGTTGTGGTGCTAATACTAAATAACCATAGGAGGCTAAATGCCGCGCATATTTACCAAAATCTTCAGGACGGGATGCTAAGCCATGGGAAAGAATAACTACAGGAGTTTTTTGGCTAGTTAAAGTCTCGGGAAGATGAACATCTACATAAAATTGGCGATCGCGCTCCGGGTCTCTGAGATTCCACTCTTCTCTGGTCACAGAAATTGGACCAAGTTGGCGTAAATCCGACATCTGATTATAGTTAATCGGAATATCTTCTTTTATTTCTTGTTGAGATAACTCCGCTGTTTTGTCGCTCAAAAATAGAGTGGCTTTAATCACAGTTTCAATATTCTTGGCTATCTCTAAAGATTTATTTAAATCAATTTCCACATTAACGGGTAGTTGACGAAGAAAACTCAGTAAACTCAATCCTTCTTCTGATAGTGCCGCTTGGATTACTGCACCTCGCAGAGGATACTTAGCATTTCTTCCTCCAGGAATATTAACTACATAGCCAAAACGACTGAGAATATCTTCACCAATTTCCGTATTAAAAAAGCGAGACAGTAACACCGGGTCTACATCTACTCTCGTGCGTAAAGCTTCTTGGAATTGATTTTTTTGCTCTGGAGTGGCATCTGCTAAGTTGAGATAAAATTTTAAATTTTGACTAACTGTGCCATCTTCAGCAAATTTTTCTAAAGAGTTAACTCTTAGAGGAAAATTAAACGGGGGATAAATAAAATAAATTGTTTCAGCAGCTAGGACAGAATTAGGCGTTATACCTATAGATACTAGTCCAGCCACCAGATAACCGAGTAAAGTATAAGGCTTCAAGGGAAATACACCTTGGTTTCATGTAATCGTACTTATAATAGTATCGTAAATCGTTCGAGGTGACCATTCTAATTCTCGTCGGGCTTTATCTCCTGTGACTCGAACACAACGATCATAAACATAGTGTATCCGTTCATTGTTTAATGGTGGATTCCAGGGGATAACTTTGCTACTTGTTTCTAATATTTGTCCTAATATCCTTGCTATTGATTCTGGTATTTCTCTAGGTACAGGTTTCCCGGTCTTTTGAGCTAAAATCTGAAACATTTCTTGAGTTTTTAGCTCTCCTGCCGAAATAATATACTTTTCTCCCGGTTTACCCTGTTTAGCTGCCAGTATCATCGCTTCTGCTAAGTCATCAACATGGACAATTCCTGTGAGGCGATCTCCACCTATCCACAATTTTAGTTTTCCTTCAGTAAATAGTTTAATTACTGGTCCAAAATGGGGATCATCAGGACCAAAAATTCCTGATGGTAGAATACTTACCACTGGTAAGCCTCTACTTGCCGCCTCATCTACCAGTTGTTGAGCCTGATATTTTGTGCGATCATAAGCTGAAGAAAAGTCCTGTTGTTTTCTGATAAAGCTTTCATCAACTATTTCTCCTTTAGTATCTCCAAAAATACCTATCGTACTACAGTAAACTAATTTAGTGATGGGTGTTTTTGCCGCTACACTGAGAACAGCTTGGGTGCCTTCAACGTTAACTCGGTGCATTTCCCTAGCATCAACTATACCCAAATCCACATAAGCTGCCGTATGGAAAACATAATCAACATCTTCCATAGCTTTAGTTAAAGCCTGTTTATCTGTAATATCGCCATAAACTAACTCTAGGTCGCAATCAGCGATACGAAAAAGATTACTCGATTGACGCACTAAACCTTTAACTGAATGTCCTTGTTTTATGAGTATTTTAACAAGATGAGAACCAGTGAAACCATTAGCACCTGTAATTAGCGATCGCATAAACTTTCATTTTCCTATCTTAACTAACATCAGTATTAGTAATGCACAACTATTATCTCAGGAATTCCTTATATAGCCAATAGACAGATAAGAAGCCGTATTCTCATATCTTGCATCAGAACAAAAGTACTAAATAGGCCAACAGTATTAGTAGGGTGCGTTAGGGCGAAGCCCGTAACGCACCACACACAGCATGTCGGGATTTGCTTAGTAAGCCACGGGAGAATCCACAATAGGGTTTAGAGAATTAGACTCATTGACAACATCTTTTTTGAATTCAATTTTCTGGGAATCTTGAGGAGTTAAAAACACAGTATTTTCTGGTTTAGGATAAACCAAGTGAGGTTGAGTAGCTTCTACTGAATCAAGGAGTTCATTTTTAATAGTTTCGTTGGCGGAGGTCAATTGTCGTTCTTCCCTTTGAAGTCTTTTTAACTTAACATATTCCTGATGCCAAGTTTTAGGAATAGTAACTGTTAAACCAAATACTGTTAAAACTGTGCCAATTAACAATAAAGAACATAAACAAGAACTATTATGTAAAAACATTAATATTTTTAACTCAACCGAAGCTTTTTTATATTGAGAAAATTCTTTTAATTGGCCTGTTTTGGAGGAAAACTTGGTGTTTTTACGAGTAAATTGAGGGTGTGTAACTACTGACATGGTATAATTACCTAAATAGAGTGTTATGAGTGTTATTTTAGGCAAAATTATATCAGATCCCCTCTAGATTATCATTGGGCTTTATTCTATTTCACTTATTCCTTAAAAACTTGTTGAGAGGGGATAAAACTGGACAAGGGTCTAGATTTTGCAAATTATTCACCCCCTCAGCACGAAAATTAGACCAACGAAATGGCCCTTGCTTAGCCGCTGATAACCAGAGTAAACGTTTAGCCCTAGTCATAGCCACATACAATAGGCGGTATTCTTCCGCTTTTTTGAGTTTTCCTGCCTCAGTCCACGCTTTTAGAGGGTTAGGTATGACTGGAGAATTGCCTTGGTATTGAGAATGGAGAGCACTTCTAAGTTGCCCACGAGCTACATCTGCTAGGGTAAATTCTCCTAGAAATTTAGCCGCTAGGGGAACATTTAATCTACCTGGAAGAATATTAGAGTGCAAAAAAGGAATAAACACATAATCCCAGTCTAATCCCTTGGCCTTGTGCATGGTGATAATCGTGAGTTGCTTGGCACGGGTATACTGTTCTTCATTATCCTCTTCTACAGCCTCAAAACTTTCACTGGTAACGATTTCTTGCAGGAGGGTAATAGCCAAGGGCAAAGAATTACGCCCTCTCATTTGTTGATGTATTTTTTCTGATAATTTTTGTACTGTAGCTAATTCGGAACCTGTATACTTTAAAGTCATTCCCAAAAAAGCAATTAATTGATAATGGGGCAATTCTATTTTTGCCTTAAGTAAATTGCAGCAGTAACGCCTAGTTTTCACTAAATCAGGAGAGAGAGATCCTTGTTTTTCTGGTAATGTTGGGTAGAGAAATTGTTCTGGATAGGTTGCTAGTATATTTAAATCTTGACTAGGAATTAGTTGACGTTGTTGTAATATTTCTAGAGCTCTTTTGATATTATCTGGAGAGTGAGGGCGGTGAATAAATAAGAGTAGGGAGAGGATTTCTTGAGGTATTTGTGAGTATCTTTGAGCTTCTGCTACTTCATAAACTCTAATTCCTGCTTTTTTCTGGAGATATTTCAGTTTTTGGGCCAGATAATTACTCTGTCGATTTTCTCTCACTAAAATAGCGGCACTATGATCTGGAGATTTTTGTAAAAGTTGCTCAACTCTTTGACCAATTAATTCTACAGTTTTATATACATCTTCGGGATAATGTATTTCTACTCCATCACCCTCGGGAGTGGGATTAGCGTCTGGTTGGGGATCATCTTCAGCAACAGGGACAATTTCTTGTTCGCGAAAAGGTAAATTAAGCGCCTGAGATCCCTGGTTATCCCAATGTTCATTGATCCAATGTAAAACATAGTTAGCTGAAGATATAATCACTCTACTACTACGCCCGGCTTGATTCATAGTTACTAGTTTATTTTGCTCCTGACAAGTTTGACAAAACCAGTTAAAGTAAAGGGGATCTGCTGGGGTAAAGGTGGTATTAATTGCCTGATTGGGGTCTCCTACTCGCACTAGGTTAGTATCCTCAAAGCTATGAGAATCTGGATTAGCCGCTAAAAGAGAAATTAATTTTTCTTGTAATAGGCTAGAATCTTGCGCTTCATCTTCAAAAACTGCATATATTTGTCCTTGCCAAGTTTTTCTCACAGTTTCATTTTCTAAGACTTTTAAAGCAGCTAAAATTAAATCATCATAGTCAATAAAGTTTTGAGCGGTCATTAGTTTTTGATAGAGATCATACAACCGGGCGGCGATCGCCAGTATTTGATATTCATCTTTCGCTTTTTCACTCAATTCCCACAAGTCTTGGGGTAATAAACCGGAGCTTTTTGCTTCTCTAATTACTGTATAGGCTAAACTGGGTAAAGCTTCTGTTCGTAATACCGATTGACGTCTCAGTTTTTCTGCTTCTTCTCCATCGAATCTAACTCCCTCAATTAGCCTTTGATAGAAATAGGGAGAGTCTGATATCCATCCTTCTACACAGTTGCGAATCAGTTGATGATTCCGATTCGGACTAATTACTGTAGCTGTATCAAAACTAAGGCTATGGAGTTCGGGGTTACGACTAGCAATATTCAAAGCTAAACCATGGAGAGTATGAACAGTAAATCCCCATTGAGGTAAACCCATTTGTTTGAGACATTCTCTTATTTTTTGCTTAATACCCGCCGCTGCTGAACGAGTATAAGTTACTATTACTAATTGACGTTGTAGATTTAGTTGAGCACGGGCTATAGTTAAAGCCGCAGCTACTGATAAGCTATAGGATTTTCCCGCGCCGGGTACGGCAGCTACCGCCATTTTACCCCCTTGCCAGTTAGCTAGTTCTTTTTGTCCTGGACGTAAACTATCTATTAGTGTTTTTTGATTACTTGTAAATAACATTAAATTTTCCACTAGTACTAGTGTACTGACTAGTCTGCTCGTGTATTGTATCATGTCCGTTCAATTAGTTATCGCAGTGAGATATTCTCCCCTTGAAGAAGCGAAAATAAAATCAATTTGATGCGCAAGCCGAAGATAAGGGCGCAAGCCGAAGATAAGGGCGCAAGCCGAAGATAA
>NZ_JALKVM010000253.1:0-10825 GCF_057440575.1 Johannesbaptistia floridana | reverse complement strand
CCCCGGCAAGGCTTGCGCCCCGGCAAGGCTTGCGCCCCGGCAAGGCTTGCGCCCCGGCAAGGCTTGCGCCCAGGCAAGGCTTGCGCCCAGGCAAAGCTTGCGCCCCAGCAAAGCTTGCGCCCCGGCAAGGCTTGCGCCCCGGCAAGGCTTGCGCCCCGGCAAGGCTTGCGCCCCATGTTGCACTTAAATAGCATAAAATGTTTATACACTTTTGCCTTAAAGCCTATTTCCCCACCAAAATTTAAGTTTTCAACAGACCCTAATTAGAGAATCCTGCATAAAAAAAGTAAGTAGCCATGGGAATGACGGTGGCTAGAACTAATAAACCGATTACCCATAGAGTTGCATTGCTTTCTTCTGTTTCTTCCGGTACGCTGAAATTACTCTCTATATTAATCTCAGTTTGTAATTCTTGGGGAGGACCAGGATCTGGTTCTCCTGAGAGTATGGCTACTAAGCGATCGCTGGCATCTAATACAGCTTGGTTATATTTGTTATCTTTTTTTAGCTGTCTACGAATATTTTCTTCTAGAATACTGTCAACTGTCTCTTCATCTAGAATAGTTTTAACTTCTTCTCCTCTACGGATACTCACATTGTTAGTTAGAGTATCTAAAACTAATAGAGTTTGATTTGCTTGGTCTTCAGGGGTAGGATACCAACTATTAAATAAATCTTCGGTTAAACTATCTATAGTTTCTCCGTAGTTTAAACGACGTACTAGGACTACTCTGATTTGATTATCGCTATTAGCAGCTAAATTTTTGAGTTTCTCACTGAGTTGATTTTCATTAGTACGGCTAATTGCTTCTGCTTGGTCAATTACCCAGGTAGAAGCATCAGGAATGGGTATGTCATAAACTCCCGTAGCTGCTGCGGGAGCGATTCCTATGGTGATTGCTAAAATCAATACACATAAATTCAAGAGTATATGTTTCATCGGCTCTCATTTTTTCGATTTTTCTCTATCTTAAATTAACTCGACCGACTAATCTCTATTAAAGTTTTAAATATCTGTGGCGATCGCTTCAACTCTATCTGATGTTAAAAAAGAGTTAAAATTTCTTACAATTTATAATTTTCAGTGTAATATAGCCATGATTAAATAAAATATACTCAAGGTATTGAAAGAATGTATTTTTCTCACTCCACCTGTGCCCTTTTTATTGACCGTAATATTTCTAACTATGATGATTTAATTAATGGTACTAATCAAGCAACTTCAACTTTGATAATTCCTCATAATCAGGATGGAATAATATATATATCTCAAAATCTCAATAAATCTGTTAAAACTCTACATCTTGTTTCTCATGGAAGTCCAGGATGTCTATATATAGGAAATACTCAACTTAATCTTAATAATATATATAAATATGCCAAGTATTTAGAGCAATGGCAATTAGACACTATTCTTATTTATGGTTGTCAAGTAGCCGCAGGTGATGCAGGTAGTGAGTTGATCGAAAAATTACACCAAATCACAGGCGCAACTATTCTAGCCTCTGAATCTTTAACAGGGAATGAGGATTATGGGGGTAACTGGGAACTAGAAGTTACCAAAGGTGATGTTATTGCAGATATTATATTTAAACCTGAGGTTACTGAATCCTATGCCGGAATTTTACAAGAAACTATTATAGTTAATACCGTAGAAGATGAGAATGATGGTATCAATGTTGCTGGTGTCTCTTTGAGAGAGGCAATTAATCGCGCTAATGCGGTACCAGGGAGAGATAGAATTGAGTTTGATCCAAGTTTAGCGAATAGTACTATAACTCTAAGTTTAGGTGAAACTTTAGAAATTGTTGATGATGTCATCATTACTGGAGTGGATGCTGAAAATCTGACTATTGATGGAAATAGTGATGAAAATAGAATTGTTATCTTTAGTATCGATGATGGTTTAAGAAATGTCCAAAGCGAAGTTAGTATTGAGAATATAAGAATTATTAATGGTTTGACAAGTATTTCTAGTGTAGAAAATCTGACTCTAGAAGATAGTATCATTTCAGGCAGTAGTAATAGAGCTATTATATTAAACAACTCCACTAGCAGAATTACTAATTCTGTAATAGAAAATAATGGTCAAACCAATGATTCCCGAAGTGGTGGTGGTCTACAAGTAAGTAGTACCACTTTAACTATAGTAAATTCTACAATAGAAAATAACTATGGTGACCGCGGTGGTGGATTAAATGCCAGCAGCAGCAGTTTAACTATTAGCAACTCCACTATATCTAACAACTCTGCTGCTAATTACGGTGGTGGATTAAATACAAGCAGCAGCAGTTTAACTATTAGCAACTCCACTATATCTAACAACTCTTCTAATCGTAACGGTGGTGGATTAAATACGTTTAGTGGCAATTCAGTTATCAATAACACAACTATCTCCGGTAACTCTGCTACCTATTATGGAGGAGGAATAAATTTTAGAGGACTAAGTGCAACAAGCTATATAACTAATAGTACCATTACTAATAACGAAGCTCCCTACACTCAGGGTAGTGGTATAAATGTTAGTGGAACATCTGGTTTGTCTCAAATCGGCAATACCATTATTGCTGGTAATGTCAACTCAGATATAGACTTCAATGATGATGTTAACACCTTTAGAAGTTTAGGAGGAAATCTCATTGGTTTTGGCACTGCTGCCCGTGTATTTACTGAAACAAAAGATTCTACGGCGATAGAAGACCCCTTATTAGGAGACTTAGCAAACAATGGAGGACCGACTCAAACCCATTTGCTACAATCCAATAGTTCAGCTATTGATGGAGGAATCAACGACCTAATACCTGATGATGTGACTACAGACCAAAGAGGGGAAACACGTATTTTTAATGATACTGTAGACATTGGTGCTGTAGAATTAACTCCACTGATTAATGGTACTAACCAAAGTGATCGACTCTCTGGAGGAGACCTTAATGATACCATCAATGGCTTGGGTGGAAATGACACTATTTTTGGCAATAGAGGCGAAGATATTCTCAATGGTGGCTTCAATGATGATCAACTCTTTGGCGCTTCAGACAATGACCTTCTGATTGGTGGCGCGGGAGATGATTTCCTCGATGGTGGAACTGGTGATGATACTATGCGGGGGAGTGATGGAGATGATACCTATAATGTTGATTCCGTTAACGATGTAATAGAAAATGAAAAACCAAATGCAGAAGGCGGTATTGATACTATTATCTCTTCTGTAAGTTGGGCTTTAGGTCCCCAAGGTCGCAATGTGGAGAATTTAATCGTAGATGACGATCGCTTTGTGGCCGGTATTGGGAATGTTCTAGATAACCGCATCACGGGAACTAATTCTAGAAACCGTCTTAGTGGAGGGAGTGGTAATGATACTATAGATGGTGGACGCCAAAGCGATCGCCTCCTGGGTAATAGTGGTAATGATATCTTAATTGGTAATTTTGCTAACGATTTACTAGAAGGAGGATTAGGACGGGATACCTTCTTGTATGATAGTATCCGACACGGAGGAGATACAATTGTGGACTTTAATCCTGGTGCGGATTTTATTTCCCTATCTCGTTCTGGTTTTGGTGGTGGTTTGGATACTGGTGTCTTAGATGAAGAGCAATTTTTAATTGTAGAAGATATAGAGGATATAGAATCTGGTTTTACCTTAGGGGTAGTGTATGCCACTAGTGATGGCGCTTTAGCCTACTTAGATGAAGGTGATTTAACTAATATTGCTACATTAGAAGGTAGACCGACTTTAGAATCTACTAATATTATCTTGTTTTAAACCGCGGTCAAAAGTTCGACAATTTGTCAAGCGATTTATACTCGCATTCGAGTTAAAAACGAGGTTCGTAGTTGGACTTTAGTCCAAAACATGCAGAAAAGATTGAATTTTATTGGTAAGATTGGATAGTATGATAGGGCTAAAGCCCTACTACAAACTCATCGGGGTTTTATAAGTCGGATTTGCTATTAAAACTTAACTCAGGTTAATACTAATTTTTGTTTAGGGCTTGCTGAATAAATCTAAAACTCTGATTTGGTATAGGTTTGAGCTGTTTTCTTTTGAAAAAAGTGCAAAGTAGTAGGGGCGCAAGGCTTGCGCCCTCATTTATTATGCTATAGCAATGAGCCTTTAATTCTTTACTCATTACTTCAAGACTCATTACTCATTACTTCAAGATTCATCCACCAGTAACATTTGGGTTTTGATGCTTTGGTGTGAGTCAATGACGTTTTCTAGCTTTCCAAGTTCCACCATAAACATAGTGAGGGTTGTTTTCGTGAACCTTTTGCCAGCAAGATAGACAAACAAAACACCACTGCTGTGAGGAATCAATCTGCACTCGATACAATACTTTAGAAGATGTGTGGCAAAGATCGCATTCTTTCTCTCGCAGCCGTCCCATGCTTACTCCCAATGCTTTACACTATAATTTTAGCTTTATTTCTATATGGTAGTTATACATAAGTAATAAATTTTGTGAGACAAAGGATGCAAAGCTTTAGCAGAGATAAAAAATAATGAATATTGGAAAAAATCTAAGGCTTGAGAATAATACTCTTGTCCTTTTTTGAGTTTATAGCCCTCATTACTTATTACTTATGACTAATTATCAATGAAATATTTAGAACAAACCCAGGTAAAACATCTTCGCCCATCGCCTTACAATTTTACTAATTTACCATCTTTAATCAGAGTAAACTCATAGTTTCGCCAATTAATTGTATTTCCTACTAAATTATATACCCAGAGTAAAAAACTAACTATATCTCTTATCGGGACCCAAATTAAATATTTTTTCGCTACTTGGTCTTTTAGTAAAAATACTCCTACGATCATAGCCATCAACCATCTTAAACTCCAAGTAATTAATAAAACTATTTGACTCCACGGGGAACCATTGGTAATAATTAATAAACATAAACTAGTTACTGTACCTTGAGTAAAAATAAGTCCTAAATAACCCCAAAATCTCTCAACTCTGACACATTTTGCCCACCGACTTTGACGGTGAAAAAAACTGCGCCAATTAACATCAGCTAAGCGATGATTAACTACATAATTAGATAAAATAACTTGATAACCTAGTTTAGCTACTAAGTTTCCTAATTGGTAATCGTCAGCTAAATAGTCGGCGATCGCCTTGAATCCACCAATTTGCTGAAGAATTTCTCTACGAATCAGTATAGTTGCGCCAAAAGCATAACTTATACCTTCTATTTTCCAGGCTGTTAATACTCTAGGATGGAATTGAGTAGAAATTTCTAAAGATTCAAATCCTGCTAAAAAACCCTTAGTTAATGAGGTATATAAACAGGTTACCAAGCCTACGGATTTATCCTGCATAGGTTGAACTATTTCTTGTAAATAGTTTGATTGAACCTGTATGTCACTATCAGCTATCACTAACAAGGAGTACTTCGCATATTTTAGCGCATTTGCTAAATTACTAATTTTAAAATTATTACCAATTCGTTTTTCATTGGTGACTATAGTTATATCTACCGAAGGATAATCATTTTTTATTTTTTCTAAGACTTTTAAACAGGGATCTTCAGAATTTTGTACAGAAAAAATAACTTGATATTTATTTTGATAATTTTGCTGACAAAAAGAACTTAAACTAGCTTCTATTTCCCATTCTAGTCCACAAATTGGTTTAAGAATGCTAACTGGTGGATAAAAGTTATAATTACTATAATTTTTCCCAGAGGATTTTTGCTTAAAAAAATCTCTAGCCGTATAAATAGCAAATCCATAATAAATAATTGATAATAAAGTTAATCCTAAAAATAAATAAGTTAACCAACTCATTATGGTAAATTTTTTCTTTGATCATAGATGAATAAAAGTATGATATCAAATTGGGGTATAGTGCGATCGCCCTTTTGAGTTTTGAAGTAATGAGTAATAAGTAATGAGTTTTGAAGTAAAGAATTAAAGGCTCATTGCTATAGAGCATAATACATGAGGGCGCAAGCCTTGCGGAGAGAGGGCGCAAGCCTTGCGCCCCTACTACTTGGCACTTTAAAACCAGCTCAAACCTATCCCATCTCAGAGTTTTAAATTTATTCAGCAATACTTAAGTATTTATACTTAAGATTCTTTTGCGAACAGATGACACTACAAATTCACTTCCCACCATTTAGTAGTTAAGGGTTTTCTGCGTGCGTTGCTACCGCAGTGAATTTCACCTCTACCGAGAAAATAGGGTTCCCAATCATCGATAAAGTGACAGTGAAGGCCAAATGGTTCTAGAGTTTTTTTCACATCGGCTTCAATCTGACATTCTCCCTCAATAACTGGACCAAAGGGTTTAGGTATGGCTAGATGCTGATCTAACACCAACATATTAACTACATTGGGAAAATAAGTCTCAGCGCGTCTTTTTGTGCCTACTGGGAAGAATAAAGCAGGTAAATCGAGAATATCTTCAGGGGTTAATCCCAGTTCTTTAGTAAGAATTTGACGATTTAGATTGATATAGTCTTGAAAGCGATGATTATCTTGTTTTAATTCAGTATCGCTCAATAAATCACTAATGCTAATTCTACCTTTACTAGTACGGAGGGATAAATCTCCCTGTCCTTGGTCAGCAAGACCCTCTAAAATATTGTAAGTTCTATTGGGACTAGCTAAAAGAAGTTTAAAGCCAAGAGGAGTGGGGGTGGGAACAAAGCTAAGAAATTCGTCAATATGTCCCACATCTAACCAGTCAGAAAATAATTCTACTGGACTTTGAATAACTTGAGCGTAGAGAAAGTCTCTAATTACTTTTACCATACGACTAGAGTATTCTGGTACATCAGGATGATCGCCACCAAAGAGAATCCTCCCGAGGGGGTAATCAACACCATTAGCAGTTACAGGAGGACTAACTTCTAAATTACCGAAAGAATCTAGAGTGGTAGCATCCCGATCAAAGATAGTGATCAAGCCGAAATCATTTCCTAGTAATTCTTCTTGAGAAAATTCATCTAGACCGCGATCGCGGGGTGAATCCAAGACAACGTACATAAAATGACCAGGAGATTCGCTGTAACCGATTTCTATTTCATCTTGCATCCAGCGATCGCCTTGATATCTATCCGGTAGAATTACCTCCATTTGGGCTTTAGCTTCCCCTGCTACTTGTCGTACTGCTTCAATCAGTTCTGCATTCGACCCAGAGGCAGTCCTTAGTATGTAAACTGTTTGAGCACTTTGAGTACAGGGTGTCATTAACCAAGGGGCTACCTGTAATCTTACTCTATCTGTATAAATGGTCTCTCTATTTTTAACTAGGGAAAGATTTATAAAAATTGCCCCATCAAAATCGCGATCAGGGTAATGAATGCCTTCTGCCGCTAAAAAGAGATCTTGATTGAGATCCCGGGGATTGAGGCGTCCTTCAGCCTTGCCGGGACCTAGTAACTCATAACCACTGCTATCTAATTCCGTAAAAATTCTTAAATAACGAGAGGTTTGATCATCTACCCAAACTACTAAATCACAGTCGCTAGGTAATCGCCTAGGTCCTATACGTCTAACTACCATTAAACTGCAATCTTTCAAATCCAAAGGGCTACTTAGATGACGATCTTCAAAGTCAATATCTCGATTAGCGTAGTAATAATCGCGATCGCTATTGGCTAGAAGAATTGCCCCATAGCCATCTTTTCCTGGTTGCCAGTCAGCTTTATGAGGATTATTCTCTTCTACGACACCATCACGATTTGCATCTACATCTAGACAAACTTGCAAAACCGTAAAAGAAAGGTAATAAATACCAATAATTCTTTCTGATTGGTCAAAAAGATAGAAATCTAGGGTACGATCTTCTATCTTCTCACTGTAGGTATTAGCTTGAATCACTAGGGTTTCTGGTAACTCCTCAACAGGTATCAGAGTTTGCTGACTAAGGGGAGTAGTTTCCGTGACTAGGTTTAATTCCCCAGATACTTTTACCTCTAGAAAAGCTGTATCTCTTGACATCAAATCTTTTAGGGATAACTCAACTGCTTGTCTTGTGACTAAAACATCATCGTGATAGCGACGGTAGCGACGGGAGTTAAAGTTGATCGGTGCAATATCTAGAATTCTCATTGTTCTATATTTGTAATTACAGTCTTGCCAAGACTAATTTTACAATAGCTTGTGCTACTGCCACACAAAATATCACATTTTAAAATTATAAAAGTAGCTTAAGAAGATACGGAATTGGCGATCGCGTTCAACTTTTTACTTACCAATACTAGCTGAAGGTTTAAAGCCTCCCCATAAATCTATCCTTTATTAGCAACTCGTGAACTCCTTGTATAGCAAGGGAGCACCGGAGCACGGGAGCAAAGAGAATCCTTTTCAGTAAAATTACTTAATTTGCTAAATAATGTATTTTTTTATACATTATTTTCTCAAACAAAATCTGAAAAAGCACTAATCCACAAGTTGGTGTTTTTATCAAGTTTTATGTTAATAAAGATGTTTATAAAGGATAGCTCCATTGATGAGGGTATTTACTCATTACTTATTACTTCAAAACTCATTACTCAAAAGGGCGATCGCCTTAAACTTTTTACTTACTTTTGATAATGAAATCTACAGGAAATAATAGTTAGTTCTTTTTCTGATATTTGATAAACTAGACGATGTTCATAATTAATACGTCTTGACCAATATCCTGATAAATTTGCTTTGAGAGGTTCAGGTTTACCAATTCCGTCAAAAGGATTCCTAATAATATCTTTAATCAACAAATTAACTCTTTTTAAAAGCTTTTTATCATTTTCTTGTAACCATATATAATCGGACCAAGAGTTTTCTGTAAAAGTAATTTTCACTAATCAATTAATTCTTTTAATTCTTTTACCAATTTCTGTCCTGATTTAGCTTGTTCAATTGATTCATTGAGATGGTCTGCATTAGCAGGATTTGATAATAAATATAGGGTTTCTTTCCAAGAGTTAAATTCCTCTAAAGACATTAACACAGCTTGTTTTCCCTGATCATTACAAACAATTGTCGGCTCAACATCAAGAATTACTTGCTCAATTAATTCATCTAATTGCTCTTTCGCTTGGTTACTGGTAACTGCTTTCATTTTGGCCTGTTTGAGTTTTAGGTTTTACTTTCAAGGTAGCATAAATTAAGTTTTTGAGGATTTGCACGTTGAAAGCGATCGCCTTAAAGTTTTTATTTTTTTCTGCGGCTCCATTTTTTTCCTATTCCTAAAAATGCAAGTCCAAATAATCCAAAAGCCGCAGTATTTTCAGGAACTACCTGTACAGGAGCTATATCTACATCTAAGTTAGTATAAGATAGCCTCTCAGCGCCTTGGTTGTCAAGTCCTATGTAACCTTGTGAACCTAGCAGAGAATCTTCAGTCATAGTCACCTGAAAAGTGGGATTGTTCTCAAAACTACGCCCTTGTGTCAGATTCTCACAACTAGCAAACAATGAGGTGGATACTTTAACAAATTCACGAGGATTGTCTCTAGTACCACTTTCTCCGGGAGTAGAACGATAGCTAAAAATATCATTTGAAGTTAAAGCTTGAGTATTCTCAGAACAACTTAAGGGATTTTTGCTAGGAAAAAAGGATGTATTGGTGTTGGGATCAAAAATATCCCCTTGAGTTAAATAACTGACCGAGACATTTTCGATTTCAAAATATTCTCCTTCTTGAACTATAGCTTCAGACAAATCAAATACAGTAACTCCTTTTTCTCCGAGTACTTCCATTTGGGCTGTGGGTGTTCCCACATTAGTTACCAATAGTCCTGTGTTTTCGTCAACACCAAAACCTAAATTTACTCCAGTTTCGGCGGCCACTCGAATTAAGCGACCTTGACGACCTCGTGCGCTAAAGTGAGTATCTGTGATTCCATAAGGAAATAAACCTAAACCCCCTAAGGGATTATAGTATGGGTCTCTAACAATAGGTGGTGAACCAACGAAAGGATTGGGTTCTGTTAAGAGTGTTTCATAGCTTTCACCTTCTGTGATCATCGCATCACTGGTTTGTACCGCTGTTCCTGCACTAGTTCCTGCAACCACTATATCGTCGTTGTTAAATTTATTAACTAATGCGTCAAAAACTTCGGTATTGGTTTTGGTCTCAGTGGCAGCATCTTCATTAAAGAAACATTCGGTGATTAGAGATTGATCTCCACCGCCAAAAACAATGGCGTTGGCTTCATTAATGGCATCAATTACATTAGAATTAGCTTGGTTTTTAATGCTGGCGCAATTATCAATATGAAAAGGAACCCACTCAACATCAGGGGATAATTGAGGATATTTTTGATTATACAAACTTACAAAATCTTCAACCCACAGTTGACCATTACTAGTGGCTGAACTTTCACTGGAAGAAGCAGTAGTAAAAATTCTAATTACTGCTTGACTGGGATCTCCATTGCCCCCAAGTTCTACTACCTGATCGTACATAGATATCCCATAAGCATCTCCTGTTTCTGGATATTCCCATGCTCCTCCTACCATGATTAAATCACTAGCTAAGGCTTGATTAGAAACAAGCGGTAACAAATGAGATCCAACAACACAAACAGGTAATATTCTTAAGATGTTTAGCAGTTTAGGCAGCATAAATATTGTTAATTAATTGCAAAATTAAAACAAATTATAAACGACCTTTGCGTAATTCAAAATATAATATTTACTAACCTGTGCGATCGCTCTATAACTAGAGATATTCCCAATCGGCAGAAATTTGATTATTATAGAAAGTTGAGCACTACCAGTAAGAAAAAACAGTCTGTCAACATCCCACCACGATCATCGATCGTGGGGGCTTGCAAAAGCCTATAGTTGACCAGTCTTAGTTCTAATCAAACT
>NZ_JALKVM010000252.1:0-1820 GCF_057440575.1 Johannesbaptistia floridana | reverse complement strand
CCTGGCTACCTGGAACTAAAGCTAGAGTTTGAGTATCCCCTCCGTTATCGGCTAGGGTTGTTTCGATAATACCATTTGCCGATGCTGCTATGATGTTATTGTTATCTTGATTAATCGTACCGCTTATATTGGGCTCATCACTGGCTATGTTTCCTGCGATAATACTATTGTTCAAGTTATTATTAAGTGAATAAATTCCTCCGCCTCTATAATCTGCCTCGTTACCTGATATAGTTGAATTGGTTATGCTTGTATTGTCTGAAGCAATTCCTCCGCCATAGTAAAATGCCTCGTTACCTGATATAGTTGAATTGGTTATGCTTGTAGTGGTTGAAGCAATTCCTCCTCCATAGCCTGCTGTGTTACTTGATATAGTAGAATTGGTTATATTTGTAATCTCTGAAATAATTCCTCCTCCATATACACCTGAGATGTTATCTGATATAGTTGAGTTGATTATATTTGTGGTATGTGAAGCAATTCCTCCGCCATTTTGAAATGCGTCGTTACCTGATATAGTTGAATTGGTTATATTTGTAATAAGCGATCTAATACCTCCGCCATAGTTTCCCGAGTTATCTAATATAGTTGAATTGGTTACGTATGTAATGTCTGAATTAATGCCTCCTGCGCCTAGAGCTGAAATGTTACCTGATATAGTTGAATTGGTTATACTTGTAGTGCTGGATGAAAAAATTCCTCCGTCTGCGCCTTGAAATGCCGCATTACCTGATATAATTGAATTGGTTATACTTGTAGTGCCGACTGAAAAAATTCCTCCGCCAGTATAATTTACGGTGTTATCTGATATAGTTGATTCGGTTACATTTATATCGGAGGAATAAATTCCTCCACCAAACTCTACCGCCGTATTACCTGATATAGTAGAGTTATTAATCACTATAATATTATTAGATCTGATTGCGCCACCTGTACTTGCACTTCCTCCCGTGAGAGTCAAGTTGTCTATAGTAAAAGTACTTCCTTGTACATCAAATAGTCCAAAGGTATTATCACCCTGAATCGTTACTCCTTCTGTTAAACTTGAGGCGTCTATCGTTAACTCATCAGTTACTGCTAATGTCCCACTCACCAAGGAAATTGTGCCATTGTTTAAAGATGAATTAAATTTAATTACATCTGGTCCTGTGGCTGTATTGGCCTGCGCAATTAATTCTCGTAAACTATTACTACCGGAATCTGCTAAACTTTCTACTGTAAAGGTCGCCATAATTCCTCAATCCTCATTTTCATTTGTCTGTTGTTTTATGTAGGGTTTTGTGTCGCGCGATACCATACACTAATCAAGTTAACAACTTTTTTGGGGTTAACTTTAATTTAATTTTATCATCACTAATCAAACGTAGATGATATTAAGTATAAAATATAACATTTATTTAAGTTGATCTGCTGTACTAAAAGGTTACTAAAAAATAACTGCAAAAATCTCGGGTTTGATCTTTGCAGTTATTTGGCTAATAATCTGAAACTTTTAAACTATAGCAATGAGCGTTGTACTGTTAACAATATTTATATTTACAGATCCCCCCAACCCCCCTTACTAAGGGGGGCTTTTCATCATTTTTGTCAACATCTATTGGCGAGCTTGCTATAGCTCAAATCTAGAGCCTGTAACAGGAACTAAGCCATATCGCCCACAAGAATATAATCGGTTTGAGTAAACTCAGTGGTATTTCTCAAGACGGCGAAAATAGCATTAGTATTGCTGTCTACAAGATTCAGGTTGCCATTATTTACAAAAGTGTTTAGCTCAGCAAAATCGAGATTACTGCTAAAGAGGTCTTCACCTCGAACAAAGT
>NZ_JALKVM010000251.1:0-1825 GCF_057440575.1 Johannesbaptistia floridana | reverse complement strand
GAGTCTAAGCTAACCCCATAGAAACAAAACCACCCCAATAGTAAGGATGAGCAAAAGGTTGTGGTTGAGCACAAATTTGTTGTAGGCGATATTCAGCTCTATTAATATCTTCATCTGACACAAAATTACTTTGTCTTAGTTTGTTAAAGTAAGTCCTGATTTGACTGGAATATTGATTTAAAATCTCTTCTCCTGAGATATTTCTTAACCTTTGTTGTGTGTTTTGTACCGCTAAAGAACGACTCTTTTTTTCTGATAATTCTGAGTGATAAATTAGCGAAAATAAACAAGTAGCTATCTCTTCTACTGACCACTGAGTTCCTAAAACATTTCTCGCTCCTGCACACAAAAATCCTGTGGCTAGGGTAAGAGGGTCATTACTCACTTGGGTAACAGAAAAATTAGTTTGACAACAAAATAGATAAACATCTACTAGGTTTAATCGCCGCCAAGCTGGTGTCATTAATTGACCAATAGTTAAATATCCATCTGCTAAAACCAACCCTGATTCTAAAGGATTATTAAAGTTATAATAGGCATGGTGAATAGATTGTATGGTATTTACTTGTTGACTTATTTGTTGATAGTTACTTATTGTGGCTTCTGCTCCTCTTAGGTGAAACTCAGGTGGAATTTGATATGATTGAATAAATTCTTCCCCTACATAGCTGGTAAAGATTCTATCTGATGTGGCATTTTCTACAATACCTTTAGTTAAATCTCCTTCTACTTGAGGACGTTGTGTACAATAGTTTAAGATTTGTAAACTAGGTACTATTCTCAAACGGAATTGATCGCCAAGATATCTACAACTAGGGGAAATAGTTAGGGTAGTTTCTGGTTCTTCTGGTACAGAATAATTGAATTTTAGAGTTTGTTTGAGTTGATTTTCGGGATGAGTAGTTGTTGCCGAAACAAGCTCATCACCTTGAGTTGAGATAGGTAAAGGAGAAAAAGGAATTTGATGAAGAAAAAGATGAGGAACAATAATTAATTCTTCAATTCCTTCTAAATAGTTATTTATCAGTTGATTTAACTGTAAGCGTTGGGCCAGGTTATCGAAAAATTCTGGCATATTTTGATACCATTCTCTCCATTGTGATTGGTTTTCTTCCCCTTGTAAATAAGGTGTTAACCATTGAGAACGAATCCAGTCTTGGAAAGCTTTTGAACCTTCTCCTGAACAGGTATGTAGTTGAGGTGGTTGGTGGTGACGGAGAATGAAAATATGAGTATCTTTATTAGTAGTAAAAAAGCTTAAGATGGCGGTATGAGAGTTATCAATTAACTGTTGCATCTCTTCGTAATTAAGAGAAGTTACTTGTATTTGTCCCGCTAAAACTGGGTCTAGGGAGCGTATGTGTTGCCAAATCTCTTGTTTTTGCTGTTGGATTGTGGCAATCTGTTCAAGGTCTATTGGTCTTGAATTACTCTCTCTTAGAGTTGTTCGAGTTAATTCTAAATTATCATTGGAGTCAGGATGATTTTGTAACCGATAGATTATTTCTTGTAAGTCATCATATTCTTTGAGTAATTGTTCTAATTGCTCAGGAATTTCTCCCTGACTATAGAGATCATTACTAGCCATTAAATCTACCAAACGTTTGGAGCGAGAACGTTCAGCGTATTCTAAAGCTTTGGTTAATTGGTTGGTGTTAACATAACATTGAACAATATTCTCATAAACCGAGATAGTTTGTTCTATTAGTTCTTGACGACGCTGGTCATCGACAATCCAACTACGAGTAAGTTCTACTGCTTCAATGGCTTGATTATATGCGTTGATAGCTAAGTTCCAGTTGCCTTCTGTGAAGGCTAAATAACC
>NZ_JALKVM010000250.1:0-11036 GCF_057440575.1 Johannesbaptistia floridana | reverse complement strand
ATGAACTTTTTCTGAGGTTAATTTAGTACAGAAGTACTGGTGGAAGATGTGAGTTGAGGCAATTAGAGAATATTTACGAAAACTTTAAACAGAAAGCTATAATCTAATTGACTGGGGGAAATCCTTAAATTAGAACGTCAGAAAACGAGTTGAAACAGAACCAAGTTATCAGCTAGAATTAGCCAATAATCAAGATAGAACCAGATATGGCTTCAATTATTTATAAATGGTCGATAGAAGAATGGCACGAACTGGTTGACTCTGGAATCTTAGAAGGTAAACCAGTTGAACTTTTGGAAGGGGATATCATTGAGATGAGTCCAGAAGGAGTCGAGCATAGCTATACCAATCAATCTGTAAGCGATTACTTGAGAGATTTATTTAAAAAACAAGCTCAAGTAAGAGATTCCCATCCAATAACCTTAGATAATTCAGAACCAGAACCAGATATAGCTATAGTTCGACTGCCTGAAACTATCTATCGTAATCATCACCCCTATCCTCAAGATATCTATTGGTTGATTGAAGTATCTAATAAAACCCTGAAAAAAGATTTAGAACAGAAAGTTATTACCTATGCCCGTAATGGTATCCCTGAATATTGGGTAATCGATTTGAAGAACAAAAAGCTAATTGTTCATACTCAACTCCAAAACAGAGGTTATTCACAAATTACTGAATTTACATCAGGCACAATTACATCTCAAGCATTTCCTGATATCGAGATTGACCTGAAAAAATTGTTGCTGTACTGAATCTTGGTGCTGGCACTTTTGTGTTAAGAATATTATAGCAATGAGCAAATAGATGTTTACAGTTATCATGAAAAGCCCCCCTTTGTTAAGGGGGGTTGGGGGGATCTGTAAATATAAATATTGTTAACACTACAACGCTCATTGCTATAATTAGAACTTTTATATTGATACTAAATCCGGTTTCTAAAACTTATATTCAGATCTCTTGCATCTTTATCAAAAGCAAGTACACTGAGAGCCATCTAGTCTGATGAAAAATAACTTATTCTTTTGGATTATATGGTAGACCGTTATCTTGACTAATAGGTGGTAAAGCTAGTTTTCGGCCGCCATTATCTTGATTCATACTTTCATTATCTACAAACCAATCAAATCCTTCTCCCTGAGGATTAGGTTCTTGGGTGGTTCTTGGGTAGTGAATTGGTAAGTTGTCATCGAATCCTTTAGCAACCTGATAAAAAGCTTGAATAAACTCTAATTGTTCAAATTGTTTACCATAAGCTCTATTGATAGCCTGTTTAAACTGTTCCACTAAATTCATAGATTCTTCTTGAGACAAATGACTAGTTTTATTTACAAGAGAACTATAATATATTGTCCAATCTTTACCTATTTTGAGATCCGTTTTGTCCCAATTAATTTTAAGATTAACACTTCCAAAGCCTAATGGTTTTCCTCCTCCTAAACGATGATAATGATTGTCTGGTAAATCTAGTAACAATAACAAGGCGCCTAATTCTACATTAGATAAATTGGTAACATCTATAGTAAATTCAAATTTAACCTCAGGTTTAACCCAAGCTTTAATAGAACGATTTTGATCATCTCTTTCATCATTGATTCGGAGATATTCTTGAGAAAAGTGACGATGATGGGGGTAAACTTTTCTACCTCTTAATCCTTGGTCTGAATTAAAATAGCCTTGATCTTTGTCAATTCCATTATCTAAGGGTTGACCCTGTTTATTTTTGGCTTGGTAAAATCTAGCTTGTTGAGGTTGAGGAGTACTGAGAATAGCTAGAGGTAAACCTTGGTCACCAAATATTTCTTTTGAATTTTCAGTTATACAGGTAACGTTGTGGACTCTTAGATTACCTTTGTATGCTCCTTTTCCTTTGGATTTAACCCAACCAAAAACTCGTTCTGCGGGAGATAGTTGGTTAATACAAGTAGGTGGTTTGAGATTTTCAGGCAACAGTTGTTCTGGAGAGATGTTATATAAACGACGAGCAATTGTTACTGGTTGAATAGCTATAATATTATCTGAAGTAATTGTTTGTTTTGGAAAATCAACATAACACAGTGTTCCTGGTTGTAGTTTTACTTCCTCTGTGTTCCAAATATGTCTAGACCATGCTGTTTTTCCAGGATCATCACCTAAGTAATCTTGGGGTGACTGATGATTATCCCGACGTTTTTCCAATTCTTTTTTATGTATAGTTTGATAATCACAGATTAGTTCAGACCATAAGCTATTTATTTCTGGGGTAATGGAGATGTACTCGTCATTTTGACCAACAATAAACACTCTTTCATTCTTCTTGTTGTCTATATTTGCACCAGTAACACATACCCATCCTTCCTTCCATTTGTGAGTATCTTTTGGTTGATTTTGGTATCGACGAATTTTTTTAACTACATTGTTTTCTATGTTTACCCAGACATGGTCTCTATGTTGAGGCAAACTATCAGTTTCTTCATATTTGATACCTCTGGTATTTTGGCCGCGATCGCGATTATTGTTACTAGTATTATAACGAGGTAATTTTGCAGGGCCATCTTCCATAATACGTAGATAAAGTTCCCCATTTTTTCTTGCTTCTACTCTAGCAGGATAAATAGATCTAGTCGGTTTAGTTCGATAAGCTAATCTGTTGTGATGTTTTTCTGCAAAGATGGAGAAGCGAGAGTTAGTAATTATTTCATAGGCAGTTCGCAACATTCCTTTTATAGAGGTTGGAGGTAAATAAGGTTTTCCTTGAGAATCTAGGCGTAGGGGATAGGTTTTGTGACCATTATTGCTTTCTGTGGCATTAGCTGCATCAGGAATCAGTAAAGGTGTTACTGTAGTTAAAGTCATAGCAATGCTGCCACTCCAATAGTCATAACGATAACTTCCATGACCTGCGGGATTATTATCTCCTAAATCAGGATCATTTTCGTTTCTAGGGATTGCTGGAACAAAGTTGTAGGGATTATGAAAGTCTCCTTTTTTATTTTGGGGTTGAAATGATTTGGTTTTATTGAAGCTTGATTGAGTATTTTCTTGTTTTTTATTTTGTGCATTTTTTTTAACCTGAGATGGAGATGATTTAGCTTTGTCATTGCTTAATATGGGTGGTTTCCATTCTTGACCTTTTTCTCTAATTTGAGTTGGTTGACCTTTATCTTCTTCTAATTCAACTTCTAAGCCATCAAGTTGGGAGATCGCTTTTTTCTTTTGTTCTTGTAAAGGCTGAGATAATTCGGCTTCTTTAATATTTGGTTGCACTGGTTTCCCTTTTTTATTAGTAAAATTTACTTGTAGAGTTTTTCCCTTGATAACTACTAATTTTCCTACAGTCATTTTTCTTTCGCCTCTAACTTAATTAATCTTTCTTCAAATACTGCTACATTACCGAAACAATCAACTTTTTTTAGATATTCTTTTGTTTTTAAATACACTCTTGAAGATTGAGTTTGTAGGGGAATATCTACATAACCAATTCTAGCTGTGGTTAATCTTTGCCACTGACTATTTAGTTCCTTTGTTGTTTTTTGTCCCCAGAGTAAATAGTTTGTATCAACAGTGTCAAGAAATTCTTCTGAGTTGTTTTGTTTCCACAAGTTAGCTAAATTTTCTTCAGAAACTATTGCAGCTTTTCCATAACCTTGATCAGTATTTAGCCACCGTAATTCATAGTTTTCGTTAAATATTCTTGCTTCAAATATATGATTGATCTTATATTCAGGGGCAATTTTTTCTTCTTGACTATTTATTAATTCGCTGTTTTCGTTAAGTATAGCTAATTGACAAGTTTGGGGAGAATATAGTAAAGCTATAGCTGTAGATAAAGGTAACAATGTGTGATAATCTGTAATTGCTTGAGTTAAAGTTATTGATTCGGCAATAACACTATGTAAAATCTTATTCATAATTAATTGTTTTGATTAATCCATGTTTGCCAGTGACTATTTAGTTGATTGAGAAAGTTTTCACTAAGATGATTTTGAAAATTTCCACTAGTTAGAGTTAAATTACTCAAATCGTTTAATTCTGTTGATTCTTGGGTACCTTTAAAGCTAATTTGTTCAATATGGATTGTACCTAAGCCACGATTGGTACCAAATCCCAAGGGAATACGACCTTCTATTAAATCTCGGAAAGTTAATAGTAGTAAAGTAATAGAAGCAAAATATTCTAATTCCTCAGAATTTTTAACTAAACGGGTTAAGTCGAGGTTCAAATTAATTGGCTGCCAGCTAAACCCTCTAGGTTCAAGAATACTATAGAGAAAACTATCAGCAGCGCCACCAGTCCAGCGGTCTATAGCAACATGAAAAGATTGTTGGATGTCTTGTAATCCTCCTTGATTCAAAGCCTTTCTTAGTTCTGTGGAATCAGTGGATGTTTCTATATCTGTCCATTGATTGTAAGTAAGAGGAATTTTAGCAAAGCAATCATCTACAGATAATGTACCGAGATAACCTAATTCTCCAGAAGAAATTAGCTGAGAAGGAGTACCAAACAAAGTTTTTACTAACTCAACTTCTAGTTGCTTATTCGCTTCTTGAGGGGTATCTTGATGACGAACTGTACGGACGATGCGTTCAGCTTGCGATCGCAGGGAACCTTTGAGAGAACTTCCTGGCAATACAAAAGTTACTCCTCCATCCACAGCACTAACTAGGGGTAAAATATCTACAGCAATTCCTTCAGCTTCTGCTTTAACCATTACTGGACTAATGGGTTTCCAATCAATAACAATATTTAAGCTAGAAGGAAAAATCGGTTCAGCATTAATCAAAAATGAATCATGATTAATTTTGGTACCGCCATTGATGAGAGTATCAATCATACCTTCTTTTTGCCCTAGTTTTTGTTCATGTATTTGTAAATCATATAATTTAACCCTTCCCAATCCTCTAGTTTTAGCAGCACCCAGGGAGATTTGTCCTTGACTCAAAGCCGTTAAAAGTTGACTAAATAGATTCTGATATTTTTGCCATTCACTGTCATTTGAAAGCTTTGCTGCTCTTTCTAGAGTGAGTTTGAGAGAGATTTTCGCACCTCGTGGTAGTATAGCCCTATTGTACTTCATTTTCTCTACAGCAGTACCCCACTTACGGTCTATAGCTACTCCCTCTCGTATTTCTGAAACCATTTCCCCGAGGAAAATATCT
The DNA here is from genome assembly GCF_057440575.1 of Johannesbaptistia floridana. NCBI lineage: Bacteria > Bacillati > Cyanobacteriota > Cyanophyceae > Chroococcales > Cyanothrichaceae > Johannesbaptistia > Johannesbaptistia floridana. Next base: position 5,898 of record NZ_JALKVM010000250.1, on the reverse strand, counting down.
GCATCTTCTACTAAAATAAAACTAGCATGATGTGTTTCTGTTTTTTGTTGTTCTCCTCCCCAAAGATAATTAGTTTTTTCTGATTCTATTAAATTCATCAAAGCTCTTAAGGCACCAGCTAAACTAGTACCAGGAATATAATATTTACCTTCTCCATTAACAGCGAGTGCTAAATCTGTATCTACATTGCCTCCTATTCCACCTACGTGAATGGGACTTTGAGCAATTAAAGTTCCGGTAATTTGATAACGGGTATGAATTTTTCTAGCCATGTTGAACCTCTTCTAAGTATCGTTTGTGGGCGCGAATACACTCATCTATAAGAGTCTTGACTGCTTCTGCCCACAATTCATCTTTTAACCTTTCTGGGGCATTTTTAGTAATATACAAGTCATTGGAAATATTTAAAATTCTCCAGACTTGATCGCGATCTGTCACAAGTTGTTTAATTTTTGCTAAACTTTCTTGGGGCCATTTTTCTTTACTTTCTAAACTAGTTAACCAAGTTGGAGTAGACTGTGGAGTAGTCAAGTTTCTCAATACTGATCTAACTATTCCTAATTGAGTTAGAGTAGGTTCACTTTCAAAAGTATCTTGACTAGTTTTACTAACTTCTATTCCTAGTAGGTGCTGACGCTGAGTTGCTTGAGAAGCTAACTCAAGGATTTTAGTGCGAATTTCTAGGCGCCAGGCTTCTTTTTCTAAAGTTTGAGCATATATATACACTGTTTTATCTTTACTAAGAGGGCGAAAATTATCTTTTTTGGGAGAGTCAGGAGTATTATCAGGAGTCTTTATCTTTAGTTGAGAGGTATTATTACTTAGTAAAGGATGATTAAAATATACTTGTCCATAACCTTCTGTTCGTCTTTCTCCTATTCCCTCTGCTTGAATTCTAGTAAGCTTGTTTAGCGATATCTCTGTAGTTAACGAGTATTTTATGCAGCTACCTGCTTGTAATCCTACTAAAGAAGGACGAGGTAATCCCCAGCAAACCTGCCAGGAGTCTACTCGGCGTTGCCTAGCTATACTACATTCCTCTTTTAATTCCACATTTAGCGCTTTTACTAGGTGTTTTCTCAATTCCTCTAAATCAGTAGTTGGTCTGAGTCTCTCATCTCTCAACAACAGATCTGATAGTAACCAGAGGGTGAGAATATTGGGTTTTTCTTGATTAAGTGAAGCCTGAGGAATTTCTCTCGGTGAAGAAGTAGATAACTTAATCAATCCATAGTCATCTTTTTTAGATCGTCCGATTTGATACTTTCCGTTGAAAACTTCCCACCATTTTTTTTGCTTTCGATTTAATTGTTCAACTAAAGCCTTTTTGATCCGTAATTCTGCCTTTAATTCTACCTCTGCTGGGATTGCTTGATAACTATAAACACCTCCTATGTCTTCTGTAGGTCGCTGCACTTCGTCTTCAATGGTATTATGAGTGTTAATACCTAGATTGATATTTTGAGAAACAGGTAATGTTTCTGTATTGAACTCACCTATATATCCCCCGCGTATTCCCTTAAGTTGTATATCATTATCTGTGGGATTAGCTTCAATAAAGCGATTGTACACATAACCTTTATCTAAGCCACCCTTGACTTTATCTGCTGATAAACAAAAGGGAGTCGGCATACCAGGTTCGTTCCCGATGGCAACTGTAGCGTTAGTCACAATCATATCACTATTACTTATTGCCTGACTAATGTTTATCCAATTACCTAATTTTTTGTGTACAATCCGCAGAAAATGACTTCCAGGAATATAGTCTAAGGATTCAACTACGTTGCCTACAGTACGTTTTCCAATCACCACTGGGGTCAATGTTTTGACGGTTAGAGGAATTGTTTCCCATACAGATTCATAATTATTAGTAGAGGTGTCAAATGATATTGATTCTACGGAATTAGATATAGGAATTGTAGGCGCAGACTTTTGCTTTTGTAGCCATTCTAGCCAAGGTTGAGGATTTGATTCAATCTCAATCTTACATAAACCTGAACCACGTCGGCGTTTTCCTCCTAAACGTTCTACTATTTTAACTCCAGCAATTAATAAGGCATAGGCGGCATTTTTTTGTACTTTGTTTAAATTCTCTGGTAGGTTGAGAGTACATTCTTTTGCTTCGAGTATTGAACCTTTTCTTACTAATTCTTCAAAGCGTAAATTGTCTACCTTGGCGCATCCAGTATCAGCATCGATAGTTATACCTGGTTTAATAAAAGTTAAAGCTTGTTTAACTTTTGGTCGGGAAATTAAGGCTAGTTGCAATCTTTCAGGAAAATAGGCAGGACGAATTACTAAAGCTGCTGATTGAGGCGATTCTTCTTTGATAGTTTCTGGCTTCGCCAAGGCTGGTTGATCGCCGAATAGATAGTTTACCCATTGCTGCCAATTACCATTTTCTTCATTATTATCTAAACCTTGAGCAACTAATTCACATCCATCTCTTATTATTCCTGTGAGGGTTTTAGCGGGAATATAGGCTAAGTCATGATTATCTTTTTGGACTATTCTATCAATATCTCCTCTACCTACACCAGATCCTATATGCCAATCACTAAGCATTGTTATTTTAATAGTAAAGTTTGTCTTTGGTTCAATTTTCATGGTTATCCTCGGAAAAATTTAAAAAATCAACTGTTTCTAAAGCGTCTATAAAGGTAGTAAAATATAGAGGTTTTTCTGCATCTTCTAGAGTAAATAATGATTGATCTTCTCCTTCAAAAATTTTTAAGTTATATCGATGACTAATTAATTGATAAGTACTATCGGTTGCTATTTTTCCTAAGAAAGCGGTTACTCTCAAATTATTGATTTGACTAGTAGGAATCTGGCGTTTTCCTTGCTCATCTTTTTGTTTTAAAAGTTTTACTTGTGCAGCAAATTTATCCCAGTGATGTAATTTTAACCAGTTGCTATGTTTTAGTTTTTCTAGTTTCTCTACTTTAGTGATTACAAAGGGCTTGCTGTAAAGTTTGGTTTGGCCTTGATCTACTGTTAAGCGTTGACGAATTTGTTCTAATTCTACTCCACTAGAATCGTAAACTATATGAAAATCTATAGCGGAACAGGGATATATATTACTCTCATTATCAACAGCTTTTTGTTTGACTATTTTGGCTTGTTTAATTAATTTTTCTGCTAATTCGTAAGCTACAGAAAAAGGAAAATGAGGTTTAATAATGGCGATTCCAGCACAAGCAGATAAATTAGGTTGTTTTGCTATTTTAGGTATAATCTCTTGTGTAGAATCTGAGTTTTTACCTGTCTCTAATTCAAAATTAGTAAGAAATTTATGAATAAAATTCAGAGCATATTTACCATCACAAATAACAGTTAAATCATCTCCTCCTAAAATTAAAGGAACTAGGGGTAATCTTGATTTTTTGTTGTTATTATTTTCAATCTCAAATACATCAATCGCTTCTAAGAATGCTTTTTCAGTACAAATATCAATAGCAATAGAAAATTCTCTCAATTTATTGATATACTCTCGATTATTTTGGGAATCATCTAAACTATCTTGGAAATTGAGGAAAATTTTACCTAGTCCGTTACCGTCAGCATGAATCACTGCTAACCACTCTAAATTATCAAACTCTTTTTCCAGTTGATTAACGTTTTTTGTGAATTCAATTTGATTTTTCTTTTTGCGCAAAATATACTTAATTCTTTCTAATGCAGATTCAGTACATTGTTGTTTGTGATAACTGACTGCTGAGAGAAGAATATCAGAGTTATTGGGACCTTGAACTATATAGGATGCTGGATATTCACTAGTGCTACATTCATCGATGATTGGTAGACGCAAAAATCTAAGGTGGGGAGATGGGTACTTACTATGAACTTGATCAAATTTCTGATAAACTTTTTTAATCGCCTCAGCTAAGCTTCCTGTGTTGCCATCATCCCAATTAAATTCTTCAAAGACGCCACATAAATCCATTCCTGGGGCTTCTTTTTGGGCTTTCGTGGTAACTGCGGTGATGATTTTTTGAGCTGTTTCTTTGTCTTTAGTTAATAATAAAGCTTTGCCTGAGGTGGCTATGATAATTTCTACTGGGAGATTAGATGTTTCTAGAGGAGGGTTGTGTTGTTCATTTGTTAAAAGTTGTCTGAGGCAATGGCTATCTCGCCAAACTTCTAAGCTTTTAATTCCGTTTATCTTTCCCACTACTTCCAATACCCATTTTGTGCCAGCACAATAAGTCAATTCAGAAGCACCAATATTTTCTTTAAGTTTGTTTGTGGCAAAGATGAAATTTTGATTGCCGGAGGTTTCTAATAATACTAGGAACATAGTTTCAAATGGTTATCTTGTTGTTATCTGACAGAAATATAATTAGTACTTACACTTAAGTATCAAGGGAAATTCTACTTGTTATGCAAATCATGGTTTTTATCTAAATAATAAGAAGCCGATTAGTCTCAAAATAATCATGATGGTATACCCAATGCCAAAATACCTTAATAACTTAGTACTAGTTGGTAATCTTTTATTTTCATCCTTCATATACTCCTTGATTTTAGATTCAAAATCAAAGGGGACTTTTTTCTCATTTACTTCGTTTTCTCTGACTTGATTACCTTCGAGATAGTCTAAATATTTTCTTACGGCTTTACCATATCTATCTAAACTTACTGCGAGAAAAAATCCAAACCAATAGGCGAAAATGGCAGCTAAATATCTAATTGATATATCAAAATTATTTTGATTTGGTTGATTAGAAGAAAAAACTGAACTAGAAAAACCGACAATAGCAAAGCTGATACCAATAAAAAAAGTAATGATTGTCCATCTTCTAGCAGAGAAATAAAATTGATCTTCTAAAAGCTTTAGATATAGACTGACATATTCTTGTTGATAATTAGGGGATTCATTTGGGGTATTATTTGACTCGGAAGAAGGAGGTCCATTCATAATTATTGCTAGTTGGCAAAAACTGATTACTGAGATATTGAGAATAAGATATAGCAATTTCTAAGCAAGTGAGGTATATTTTCTGTTTCCTCATCTGATTAGACTGAAAAACGCTATATAGATAATTAACAAAGGTTATATATGCTACCTAAGCTTTCAGAGAATGTCTTAGGAGAAACAAAGGGAAACACAAGTTGGTAACCTACTGTTATGGGCAATAAAAACGTAATGCTATGGTAACCTGAGAAAAGCTGAAAAACAGATAAATATAGGATTTTTTTAAGGTTTTGTAATCTAAATGTCTTGTAAGTACTAAGAACAAAAGTAGCAATCAGGAGTTACTAAATGAGATACATCTGTTTTCAACCATTGACAGCAGGGAAATTGATAAATCCAGTCTAATCCGGTAGTTATATCAATAAATCCACTAAGTATGCCTTGGATGATACCGACAGCGGTACTACTACAAATACTATTAAGCCAAAATACCGCCGGATCGCTCACTTCTGGCAGATATCCCGATTGAGATACTGTTTCACTTACTCTTTGAGGAGATAATTCTAAAGCTGCCTGTTGTAAACTAATGATATTGCCACACATAAGACACCAGCCGCCGTTTACTGGAGGAATAGTGATCCGGCAATATAATCTAGGAGTTTGATTCTCTTGAATCTCTAAATGAGTGCCTAAAGATAGTAGTGGTATTTGATACTCTAAAGCTAATTGTTGAGCAATTTGACGAGTATAATGATTATCCGTAGCAACTACCACAAGATCTGTATCAATGATCTCGTGAGTAGTTATAGAGTCTTCTAGAAAATTAGCGATCGCCTTAACTCTACAGTTTTTTTCATAAATATGTTCAATCAAAGTCTGAACATATTTAACTTTAGACCAGTTCTCTGCTACCATCATGGGAGTAGCCGCTTCTAAAAATCTACTCAAATTTACTCAAACAGCCAAATAAGACAGAAAAA
>NZ_JALKVM010000249.1:0-11109 GCF_057440575.1 Johannesbaptistia floridana | reverse complement strand
TATAATAGTAGCAACATTGTAGGTTGGGCCGGGAGATAACCCAACAAACATGAGTTTTGAAGTAACGAGTAACGAGTAATGAGTAAGAAGGTAGCCTGTACGTAGCCTGTAGGTTAGGCCCTTGTCACGAAACCCAACATTAATTTTATCCTCAAAGAAACAAAAGCGATCGCCCAGACAATGTAAGATGATGTAGGGGCGCAAGGCTTGCGCCCTATATATAATAGTAGCAACATTGTAGGTTAAGCCGGGAGATAACCCAACATGATGAGTTTTGAAGTAACGAGTAACGAGTAATGAGTAAGAAGGTAGCCTGTACGTAGCCTGTAGGTGGGGCCCTTGTAACGAAACGCAACATTAAAAAAACAAAAGCGATCGCCTACTTCCAATGCTATAATTGTGACAAAATATCGGTTTTATAGACAAGTATATATATAAATCTCAACAAGGCGATCGCACCCAAAAAATTAAATAGAGAAAATCAATTGAAATGCTCAGAAAAAAACTCATAGAAGTTGCCCTCCCCCTAGAAGCTATTAACGTGGAATCAGCCAAAGAAAAGTCCATTCGCCATGGACATCCCTCAACTCTACATCTTTGGTGGTCAAGAAAACCTCTAGCTACAACCCGAGCAGTATTATGGGCATCACTAGTAGATGACCCCTCAGCCTGGCCCGATAAATTCCCCACAGAAGAAGACCAAAAACAAGAACGTCTGCGCCTCTTTGATATTCTGGGTAAAATTATTACCGAAACCGATAAAAAGGGTAAGGAAACACAAACAGTTACAGGACTAGTCTCTTGGAAAGATATCAACGACCCCACAGCCAAAGTTTTAGCAATAGCACAACAAGAAATAGCTCGTTCTCTAGCCTGGGGAAGGGGAGAAGATGCACCAACTCAAGCAGACTTAGTCAGAGACTATATAGCTAAATATGCACCTCCAGTATACGACCCTTTTTGCGGTGGTGGTTCAATACCCCTAGAAGGACAAAGATTAGGCTTAAAAGCACAAGGAAGCGACCTAAATCCCGTAGCCGTATTAATTACCAAAGCCTTAATCGAAATCCCGCCAAAATTCCCAGATTTACCCCCAGTTAACCCAGAATCTCAACAACAACTAGAAATCAAACAAAAGTGGCTAGGTGCAAAAGGATTAGCAGAAGATGTGCGCTACTACGGAAATTGGATGCGAGATGAAGCCTTCAAAGAGATTGGACATCTATATCCCCAAGTAAAACTTCCCTCGGAGTATGGAGGTGGAGAAGCTACAGTTATTGCCTGGTTGTGGGCAAGAACTGTAAAATGTCCTAATCCTGCCTGTGGTTGTCAGATGCCCTTAGTAAATAGTTTTCAGTTATCAACCAAGAAGGGTAAAGAGGCTTGGGTTGAGCCAATGATTCAGCGTGGAGAGGGTAAACCAGTTATTGATTTTGCAGTGAAAACAGGTAAAGGAAAAGCCCGAGAAGGCACGGTAAATAGAAGAGGGGCTGTCTGTGTAGCCTGTGAAAACCCTGTAGCTTTTGACCATATTCGCAAGGAAGGGAAAGCCGGGAGAATGAAATCAGAGTTGATGGCGATTGTAGCGGAGGGAAAAGCAGGAAGAATTTATTTATCGGCGAGGGAAGAACATCAACAAATAGTAAGCAAAGCAGAACCTACATGGAAACCTGAAGGAGAAATACCCAAAAAACATCGTAATTTTCAAACTCCCAATTATGGTATGCCTAGTTTAGGTGACCTCTTCACATCGCGCCAACTGGTAGCCTTAACCACATTGAGTGATTTAGTCAAAAAAGCCAGAGAAAAGGTAAGAGAAGATGCCATTCAAGCAGGAAGAGAAGATGATGGTATCGGCATTAGCGAAGGAGGAACAGGTGCTACTGCCTATGCTGATGCCGTGGCCACTTATTTAGGGTTTGCGGTGGACAAAGCTGCTGACCTAAATAATAGCCTCGTAACATGGGAGCCAATTGCCCAATGTCCTCGACACCTTTTTAATCGTCAAGCTATTCCGATGGTTTGGGACTTTGCTGAACCTAATTTATTCTCATCTAGTTCAGGTAGTTATGTGGTTTTAATTGATGGAATTGCCAAATCTTTTGCCAAAACCTTCAGCAATTTTAAATCCAGTATTGAAGGAACTACATATCAAATTGATGCAGGTTCTGGTAATCAAGAATTTGAATCAGTGCTATTGTCTACAGACCCTCCTTACTATGATAATATTGGCTATGCAGACTTATCTGACTTCTTTTATGTCTGGTTACGCAGGTCTCTAGCATCAGTTTATCCCTCTCTTTTTACCACCTTGTTAGTTCCAAAAACAGCAGAACTAGTCGCCACTCCTCATAGATTTGAAGGCAGTAAGCAAAAAGCCCAAGAATTCTTTGAATCAGGATTAAACCAAGTATTCACTCAAATTAATCATATCGCCCATACAGAATACCCCTTAACTGTATATTACGCCTTCAAACAATCAGAGAAAAACGAAGATGTTATCAAAGGGGAAGCTTCCACCGCCTCCACAGGTTGGGAAACTATGTTAGAAGGACTAATAAAGTCGGGCTTTACCGTCAATGGCACTTGGCCAATGCGTACTGAAAATAGTAGTCGAATGCTGGCACAAGGTACCAACGCTCTAGCCTCCTCCATCGTCTTAGTCTGCCGACCACGCCCCAAAAATGCCCCAGATGCCACCCGGCGCCAATTCCTCAAGGAACTAAGACGGGACCTTCCCCAAGCCGTGAAAAAGCTACAACAGGGTAATATAGCCCCCGTTGACTTAGCCCAAGCCAGTATCGGTCCGGGTATGGCCATATTCTCCCAGTATCGGGGAGTACTAGAAGGCGATGGCTCCCCTATAGGAGTGCGCTTTGCCCTGCAAGTAATTAATGAAATCCTAGATGAATACTTCAGCGAACAGGATGGGGATTTTGATGCAGATACCCGGTGGGCATTAATTTGGTTTCAGCAATACCAGTTTGAAGAGGGACCTTATGGAGAGGCAGAAACCCTGTCTAAGGCCAAAAATACCAGTGTCAAGGGATTAGTAGACTCAGGAATTCTAGAGGCCAAATCCGGTAAGGTGCGCCTTATCAAAAGGGAAGAACTTAAAAAAGAATGGGAAGTAGAAAAGGATAATCGCATACCCCTATGGAAGGCTACTCAATACCTGATTCATACCCTAGATAAAAAGGGAGAAATGGGTGCAGCTGCATTACTAGCAAGATTAGCAGAAAAGGGATACTTCGCCAGAGAATTGGCCTATCGTCTCTACAGTTTGTGTGATAGTCTCGGCTGGTCACAAGAAGGGATTGGTTACAACTGTTTAGTTATCTCCTGGCCACAAATTACTCGTTTAACAAGCGAATATGAGAAAACCCAAAGCACAAGTCAACTTAATTTAGGAATCTAGAAACTATGGCTATCAGTAATCGAGAAAGAGTTGGGCGCGGACTAGAAACCCTCAGACAAGGTCTCTACCCCTTTGTAGAGAGAGAAATGAAGGCCGCCTACGGAGAAGAATGGCTCACCCAAGCCATTAACTCCCTACCAAATAACTATGTAGAGGGAAAAGATAGAAAAGATGGTGAAGATGCCATCAAAAATGATATCTCCTCTTTACTAATCCTGATGTGGCAGGAGTGGAACGAAGTTTTCCGAAATACCCTAGGTCGTAGTGAGAGAACTTTAGTCAGCGAACTAAGGGATACTCGTAATCAATGGGCTCATACTAATACCTTCTCCACAGACGATGCCTACCGCGCCCTTGATAGTATCACACGTCTACTCACCTCAATATCTGCCCCCCAAGCAGATATAGTAGAAAAAGAAAAACAAGCAGTACTACGAGTTCGCTATGAAGACCAAGCCCGACGAGAAACCCATCGGGCCGCCATAGCGCCTACAGAAGGCAAACCCACCGAAGGACTAAAACCCTGGCGCCAAATTGTCACCCCCCACCAGGATGTAGCATCAGGTAATTATCAACAGGCTGAGTTTGCCGCGGATTTGTGGCAAGTATACTTAAACGAAGGCTCCGATGAATATCGAGACCCTGTAGAATTCTTTCAACGTACCTATATCACCGAAGGACTTAGACAACTCCTCACCTCAGGAATACGCCGATTAACCAACAATACCGGAGACCCGGTGATTGAACTACAAACTAACTTCGGTGGAGGTAAAACCCATGCCATGTTGGCCCTCTACCATCTCTTTTCTGGAGTTTCTCCCACCAGTCTTACAGGTATAGAACCCCTTCTGCAAGAATTAAAAATAGATAATCTACCAACAAATATCAATAAAGCAGTTATCGTAGGCAACAAAATTACCCCAGGTCAAAGCCACCTTAAACCAGACGGCACAGAAGTACACACCCTTTGGGGTGAAATAGCCTGGCAGTTAGGAGGTCAAGAAGGGTACAAGATTTTAGACGCAGTAGATAAAACAGCGACTAACCCAGGAGACCTACTCAAAGAACTCTTTAACCGCTACTCCCCCTGCCTGATTCTGATTGACGAATGGGTAGCCTACGCCCGTCAACTTCATGAAAAGAGTGATTTACCCGCAGGAAGTTTTGACACCCACTTCACCTTCGCTCAAACCCTCAGTGAATCAGCAAAAAACGCCAATTGCACCTTTTTAGTTGTAAGTATCCCATCCTCTGATATTGAAATTGGTGGCGAGAGAGGGAAAGAAGCTTTAGACCGCCTCAAAAATGCCATTGGTAGAGTTGAATCCCCCTGGCGCCCAGCAAGTGCTGAAGAAAGCTTTGAAATTGTGCGACGGCGATTATTTCAATCAATAGATACTAATCTTCTGACAGCCCGGGATGCGGTTTTAAAAGCCTTTGCCCAAATGTACCACAATCAGAGTCAAGAATTCCCCTCCGAATGCAGTGAAGGCAACTATAGTCAACGTTTACGCAACGCCTACCCCATTCACCCAGAACTTTTTGACCGCCTTTATAGCGATTGGTCAAGTTTAGATAAATTCCAGCGCACTCGGGGAGTTTTGAGATTAATGGCCAAAGTTATTCACTGTTTGTGGGAGCGAGGAGACAACAGCTTACTAATAATGCCAGCTCATGTAGTTATGGATGACTCCCAAGTTCAATCAGAATTAACTCGTTACCTAGACGATAACTGGTTACCTGTCATCGATAAAGATGTAGACGGCTCTAACTCCCTCCCCCTAAGCATAGATAGAGCAAATCCTAACTTAGGTCGCTACTCCGCCTGTCGTCGTGTTGCCCGCACCATATATATTGGTTCTGCACCCACCATCAAAGCAGCTAACCGAGGTTTAGAAGACCGTCGCGTCAAGCTAGGATGTGTGCAGCCTGGAGAGAATACCACCACCTTTGGTGATGCCTTGCGCCGTCTCACAGACCAAGCCACCTATCTCTATCTCGACGGCAATCGCTATTGGATATCTACTCAACCTAATGTTACCCGCACCGCCAGCGATAGGTCAAATCAATACCTAGATGAAATGTACAAAGTCTGGGAAGAGATTATTAGGCGCCTCAAACAAGATAAAGAAAGAGGCGAGTTGAGCGCCGTTCATGTAGCCCCCAACTCCACAGCCGACATTCCTGATGGTTTAAATCAAGGTATACACCTGGTGATACTAGACCCGGAACATTCCCACAGTAGGAGCAATTTTACTAGTTCAGCCTGTGAACTTGCCACAGAAATACTCAATCACAAAGGTAATAGCCCCCGTTATTATAAAAATACTCTCGTCTTTCTCGCCCCAGACAAGCTAAAACTAGAAAACTTAGAAAAGGTTGTGGCTAAATATCTGGCCTGGAATTCAATCGTCGAAGACAAAGAAATTCTCAATCTTGACCACTTCCAAACCAGTCAAGCCAAGACCAAAAGACATGAATTCAACGAAGCGGTGATAACTGTCCTCAATGAGACCTATAATTGGCTACTAGTACCCGGTCAAGACGACCCCCAGGGAACACCTGATTGGAGAGAACTTCGTCTCTCTGGCAAAGAATCTCCTCTCATACAAACCAGCAAAAATTTAATCTACGAAGAGCATATATTACTTACTTACTCGGCACGTCGCCTGTGTTTAGAAATTCTTGATAATTATCTCTGGAAAGAGACCAACCATATAGACCTTGAACAACTTTGGGAATATATCACCAGATATATCTATCTCCCTCGTCTGAAAAACCCTCAAGTCCTCCTTAATGCCGTAATTGAAGGTGTATCTTCTACCATATTAGAGCAAAACTTCGCCTATGCCGAAGGCTTTGATGAGAATAGTGGTGAATACCAAGGATTAAAAGCAGGTATGCTTATTTCTCCTACCCTAAGTAGTTCCAGCCTGATTGTCAAACCTATAGTTGCACAACAGCAACTTGACGCAGAAAAACAACGTAAATTAGCGCAAAATCCATCTACTACTCAAAAAACTTCTGTAAATCATCAATTATCTTCAGGTACAACTCAACAGACCAACCAAGAGAAACCTTTACCCCCTAAACCCCCTGTATATAAACGTTTTTATGGCTCTATTGACCTAGATTCCCTGCGTATAAACCGCGATAGTAGTAAAATTGTTCAAGAAGTCATCCAACACCTTACTAGCCTTACCAGCGCTAATCTGCGTATTACTCTAGAAATTGAGGCGGATATACCCGATGGTGTTCCAGATAGTGTAGTACGAACTGTAAGAGAAAACTGTCAAACCCTCAAGTTTCGTAATCATGGATTTGAAACAGACTAATAAGTTTGTAGTTGGGCTTTAGCCCAATAAACCCGAGGGGGTACCTCAGATCTTGCATCTTTACCCAAAGTTATAGCAGTAGTTCGTGTTAACAACATTTATTACTAACTTTTCCCCCCAACCTCACAAGGGTAGGTTTTTTACCAAGAGCTTGTAGTGAGGTTGAGATAAAGAAGACAAGGAAGGAAAGTAGACAAGGAAGCATAAGTATTTGTATGCTACACAAAGCCAAAAACATACTTTTTTACTTGTATAGCAATGACCAAATAGATGTTTACAGTTATCATGAAAAGCCCCCCTTGTTAAGCTATGCTTTATAAGGAACTCTGAAATATTTTCAGGTTCGTTTTTTAGCGATCGCTGCCACTAGGAGATCGGAAATTCTTAGCGTATTTTAATATAACTTTTTGTACTAGATTAAACTAAAAAATGGTAGATAAACTTATTCAAATTGTAACTAATATTATCTTACTCGAATTCCCCTAGGATTTTCTCGTTTCACTAGTCGTAATGCTGAATTAGCTGCTATTACCGAATATATTCAAACCCATCAAGATGATAATTTATTATTAGTGGGAGATTTTAATATAACTCCTTGGTCACCCTACTATAGAAGACTAGTAAACAAGACCAATTTACACAATACAAGACAAGGATTTGGCATTGAACCATCATGGATTCAGGAAGCAACTCACGTTAAATATCCCCAATTAATTACCAGGAGTTTAAAATTACCTATTGATCATATTTTTGTGAATAGAAACTTTAAAGTAATCAATTGTAGAACTTATGAAGGTGGTAACTCAGATCACCGAATTTTAGTTAGTGATTTAAGTTTGAAGAAGTAGATTATAGGGTTTTTCAATCTACTTTAACTTAGAAAAGCTCGCACTCCTAAAAGAGTACTAAATAGGCCGACAAGGGAGAATCAATTTTTAAGCGCGATCGCATTAATTCTTTAACTCATTACTTAAAGACGTAAAGACTTCAAAACTTCAAAACTCAACCCCAACCAGAGTTTGATGTTAGATTGTTGGGTTTCGTTACCTTGGGCCCAACCTACAAAATCTCTTGTCTATTTCCTATGGTTTCTTCTACCGGAGAAGGTCCCCTCATATCTTGCACCAAAACAAAAGTACAGAAATTGGCCGACAAGGGAGAATCAATTTTTAAGCGCGATCGCATTAATTCTCTTACTTCAAAACTCATTGAAACAGAAAGTTATCGGTTAAGTTTGTAGGTTGTAGTAATTTGTAGGTTGGGCCCTTGTCAACGAAACCCAACAGCATCCCTGTAATATCTTAATATGGGTTAAATATTCTTTGGAGAAGTTACCGAATTTGAACCACTGCGTCTTAAAATAATCATAACTTGTTATTACACAATTCCATGCCCAGATCCCTAAAAGTTCAACGTAAGTATATTGATAAGGTTAAACTATGCCTAAGAAACAAGGGCTATCCCAGTCAAAGAGCATTAGCCGAGGATGTGGGATATGCTCTTGCTACTGTGAATAATTTTTTAACAGGAAAACCCGTAGATTTCACAACCTTTGAAGAACTTTGTCGGCATTTAGCTCTAGATTGGAAAGAAATCGCCGCACCCGATGTTAAAGCCTTATCTAAAACCAGTCAAAAGAATATAAATACTGCCGATATTAGAAAGAGTCAATTAGAAAAACCTCCCTATCCCAATGGTGCTTTACCTCTTGGTTCTCCTTTTTACCTAGAACGCCATCCCATAGAAGCTCAAATTAAAGAAGAAATTCAACAACCAGGCGCTTTAGTGATTATAAAAGCGCCTAGAGAAACAGGCAAAACTTCATTATTATTGCGAATTCTGGAAACAGCTAAAAGTTTAGGTTATCGTACGGTTAACTTAAATTTAGAACAGGTTGATCAATTGATCTTGAGAAATATTGATCTATTTTTGCGCTTACTATCTGCTTACACTACTCGACAACTTCAGCTTAAGCCAAGATTAGATGAGTATTGGGACCATGATTTAGGGAATAAAATTAGTTGCACCTCTTATTTTGAAGATTATCTTCTGGAGTCTATTGACGGTCCCCTGGTCTTAGCTTTAGATGAGGTAAATCAAATTTTTCAAGATCCTGAAGTGGCAAAGGATTTTTTAGCACTATTACGTTCATGGCATGAACAGGCAAAAACCTTTGAGATTTGGCAAAAACTCCGTTTGATTGTGGTTCACTCTACAGAAATTTATGTTCCCCTTCAATTTAATCAATCTCTTCTGAATGTAGGATTACCTGTTCAATTAAACTCTTTTAGTTTAGAAGAGGTGTGTCAGTTAGCTCAACGTTATCAACTCAATTGGCAAGACGAGGTAAATGCTAGACGATTGATGGATATGGTGGGAGGACATCCCATTTTAGTCCAAACAGCACTTTATCACCTTAGTTTGGGAGAGATAACACTAGAAAAACTACTGGAAACTGCTACTACCTCCACAGGTATTTATGCTGCTCATTTGCAACGCTATGGGCTTAGCCTACAAGAAGACCCAATTTTAGCAGCAGCATTTAAACAGGTTATAGGCACAACTGAACCTGTGTTATTAGATCCGATTCCCGCTTACAAATTAAGCAATATGGGATTGATTACCTTGTTAGGTAATCAAGCTATACCGGAAAATAAATTATATCAAAGATATTTTTTAGAGTATTGAGTGGCTAAATCAAAACAAAGTCAGAATTAAGTTAGTTATTCTCATGTTTGAACTCAGGTAAAGGCAGAATTTAATAGAGAAGTAGTCGTTATTATTACACGCCATGCCAAATACTGATCAATCAACCTTAGAACTTCTGGAATCTGCTATAACTCTCGAAACAACTACAACCACCATTGAAGGAACACCGGGCAACGATACCCTCATCGGTACTAGTGGTAGTGACCTCATTAGAGGCTTACAAGGAGATGATGCCCTCAGAGGTCAAGCAGGAAACGATACCCTAGATGGTGGTCCAGGAAGCGATCGCTTATTAGGTGGAGAGGGCAATGATACCTTTGTGGTTTTATTCGGCGAAGGTAAAGATACCATCAATGACTTTGTTCGGGGTGAAGACCTCTTTAGCAGTAATCTTGATTTTGCTGAGCTAAATATTGCCGTCAGAAATGGTAATGTTAACATTACAGACCGTACTACGAACAATATTTTAGCGGTACTGAGAGATGTTACTGAGTTTACCCAAGAAGATTATGCTTTTCCCATTATTGAAGGAACACCGGGCGATGATACCCTAAGAGGTACTCGTGATGCTGACATGATTAAAGGCTTAGAAGGAGATGATTTAATAAGAGGTGAACTCGGAAACGATACCCTAGATGGAGGACCAGGAAGCGATCGCTTATTAGGTGGAGATGGGGATGATACCTTTGTGGCTTTATCCGGCGAAGGTAAAGACATCATCTTTGACTTTGTTCGGGGTGAAGACGTGGTGAGCAGTGATCTCGATTTTGCTGATCTAACTATTGACATCAGGAGTGGTAATGTTAATCTTGTAGACACTAATACTAGAGAAATTATCGCCGTGTTAAGAGATACTACTGAGTTTACTCAAGCCGATTATGTTAGGCAAGCAGGCCCACAAGTAAATCCAGGAGTTATTGAATTCAACTTAGATAGTTACAGTGTAAGCGAAGATGGCACGACTGATACTCCTATTACCCTAGTGAGAACAGGTGGGAGTGACGGGACTGTAGATATTACGGTAACACCGACAGATGGCACAGCAACGGCACCAGATGACTATGATAGCACCCCAGTGCTAGTAAGTTTTGCCGATGGTGAAACTAGTCAAACTTTAACTATTCCTATCGTTGATGATAGCGATGTAGAAGCAGATGAAATTATCAATTTAGCTCTTTCTGATCCGACTAATGGTGCTACTGTAGGTACTCAGAATACAGCAACTCTCACCATCATAGACAACGATGAACCTGTATTGCCAATCATTGAAGGAACACCAGGCAACGATACCCTCATAGGTACTAATGATGCTGAAATCATTAAAGGCTTAGAAGGGGATGATGTGATAAGAGGTGAAGCAGGAAACGATATCCTAGATGGAGGACCAGGAAGCGATCGCCTCTCCGGTCAAGCAGGCGCCGATACCTTTGTGGTTTTATCCGGTGAAGGTAAAGATACCATCAATGATTTTGTTCGCGGTGAAGACCTCTTTAGCAGCGATCTCGATTTTGCTGAGTTAAACACTTTTGTAAATAATGGCAACCTGAATATTGTAGACAGTAATACTAATAATATTCTCGCCGTTCTGAGAAATACTACTGAGTTTACTCAAGCCGATTATGTTAGGCAAGCAGGCCCACAAGTAAA
>NZ_JALKVM010000248.1:0-11115 GCF_057440575.1 Johannesbaptistia floridana | reverse complement strand
CTCGCAGAGGAGCGCTGTTGTAAAGTAGTAGTCATTGTTTTTATGATTGCTATATTGTTTTCTAGGTACAGAGGCTTTTTGTTTGCCCACATTTATACCTTAACCTGAATCTAAAGTTTTGTAAAGAGTTTTTAATTAGTGTTTACTTATATTAAGTATAAGTTTTACTAATTTAAAAATCTGGCAAATATTTTAAATTAACCCTTGCACTTTCTTAGTAACTTTGTTATATTAATAAAGCGTTAGAAAAAAACTAACCAGCCAGGATAGCTCAGTTGGTAGAGCAGAGGACTGAAAATCCTCGTGTCGGCAGTTCAATTCTGCCTCCCGGCATTTCTCTTAATCCCTAGGGGATTCTAGCTTTCAGGAAGTAATGGGTAGCTAACGAGTAGCTCACTGAAAAACTCAGCTACCAATAAGCTACCACTACTAAGCAAAAGAAGTAAATAGGTTATAAAAAAACAAAATAGTTGCTATAGTAGTGAGGAGTAGGTAGGGCTTGCTGAATAAATGTAAAACTTTTGCTAGATAAAGGTTTGAGCCCATTTTTATCATAAAAAGTGCAAGGTTTTTTGATATATTATGCTAGAAAGAGTGCATTTTTTTCTTTGATTACTCGAAAATTCATAAATCATTATTACCTCCTGCCTCCTGCCTCTCTTGCCTCCTGCCTTTCTCCTCACCAAAACTTACTTTTTCAGCAGACCCTAGGTAGAATGAGGATTGATCGCCCTACCGTGTTAGATCAAGAATAAGCGATCGCTTTGAAGGATATATTTTTAACCTTGGCAACAACCTTAAATTCTCAAGAATTTAAACCAAATATAAAAAATTAAAAATTACTTTAATGGTTTCAGGTATTTTAAGTAACTGCTGCCAAACTTCTTGAGGTCCAATTCCAAAAAATAACTGTAACAAAAGAATAATTAAAGCAATAATTACTGCGGTGTTAATACTAGTTTTAACTACCTTAATCAACCAGGTAAAAACTAGCCAAGCAATAATTATTGCGGCAATTAAAACAAGCAAATCTAGACCCATAAGCTTTCTAATATTTTAATAATTTAATCAGACTGTAAGAATAAGAAAACCTCAGATATTCCATCTTTATCTTAACCAATAACCTTGGATAAAGATGTAAAATCTGGGTTTAATTGTTTGTACTAAACTTCGGTTAAAATTTTGCTGCTGTTGATAACTTCATTTCTAGCCCATTGGTCTGCGGCCACAATTTCTTCTAAACTAGGATTAGCAGAATGCTCATGGCGATCGCACACCCTTTCAATGAGACGAGGAATATCTAAAAATTTGATTTTCTCTTCAATAAATAAAGCCACTGCTTGTTCATTCGCCGCATTAAGTACCGCAGGCATGGAACCTCCCGCACGTCCCGCCGCATAAGCTAAATTCATACAGGGATATTTTTGATGATCCGGCTCTTTAAAAGTGAGACTTCCTGCTTTAACTAAATCTAGAGATTCCCAATCTGTATATATACGTTCTGGCCAAGAAAGACTATATAGTAGAGGTAGACGCATATCAGGCCAGCCTAATTGTGCTAAAACTGAGGTATCTTGTAGTTCAATCAGGGAATGAATAATGCTTTGGGGATGAATAACTATATCAATGTGGTCATAATCTAAACCAAACAGATAATGAGCTTCAATTACTTCTAAACCCTTATTCATCAAAGTAGCCGAATCAATCGTAATTTTTTTACCCATCGACCAATTAGGATGTTTTAAAGCATCTTCTACCCTAACCGAGGCTAATTTATCCACATCCCAATCTCGAAATGCTCCCCCAGAGGCGGTTAAAATGATTTTGCGTAAACCATCTTCTGGCACTCCTTGGAGACATTGAAATATAGCTGAATGTTCAGAATCTGCCGGGAGAAGTTTTACTTGGTGTTTTTTGACTAAGGGAAGTACAACTGGTGCCCCAGCAATTAAAGTTTCTTTGTTAGCTAGGGCAATATCTTTACCAGCTTTGATGGCGGCAATAGTCGGTAATAAACCAGCACAGCCGACAATTCCAGTAACAACAGTCTCAGCATCACCATAACGGGCTACTTCGGCGACTCCTTCTTCACCACCTAAGATAATTGGTTGATAATCTTGGGAGGAGATCGCGCTTTTTAATTCCTCTAGTTTCGACTCGTTGCAAACAGCAACAATTTCCGGCCCAAACTGTTTAATTTGTTCTGCTAGAAGGGTAACATTATTACGAGTAGCTAAGCCGACTACTCTCCATTTGTCCGGGTATTGACTAACAATATCAAGGGTTTGAGTACCTATTGAGCCTGTAGAGCCTAGTATAGAAATTGCTTTCACGGTTTTAAAAAAAGTGGGGATCAACTTTAACTATAATAGTTTAAGGTTACCGTAAACAAGATATTCCTCCTAATAAATTCTCTACATTTTGAGCGTGCGCACCACAATTCTACATTCGTGCTTTTCACTACACCAATAACTTTGGGTAAAGATGCAACATCTGAGTTTACTTTACTTTTAAATTGTGATAAAGTTTATGATAATGATTATCATTTTATTATGAAAAAAATAAATCGATTAAAGAAAAGTTTGTTAAGCTTAGTAATAGGAAGTGCTATATTGACTGGATGTAGTTCGAGTTCTATTGATTCCACAGAAGAAATAGAAAACCCAGTTAGTGAAACAATAGATGTTACAGTAAGTATTTTACCTCAGCAGTATTTTGTAGAAAAAATTGCTGGGGATTCAGTTAAAATCAATGTTATGGTAGAGCCAGGAAGTGAACCGGCTACTTATGAACCATCACCAGAGCAATTGAGAGCATTAAGTGAAGCAGAGGCTTATATTAGTATTGGAGTTCCCTTTGAAAATAGTTGGTTAGAAAGATTTAAAAGTACTAATCCAGACTTAGTAATGATTGATTCAGCCGAGGGAATTGAAAAAATAACTATGGTCGCTCACTCACACCATGACCATGAAGAAGAAGAAACCCACTCAGAAGAAACCTTAGATCCTCATATTTGGCTGTCTCCTGAGTTAGTTAAAATCCAAGCAGAAAATATTTATCAAGGATTAGTAGAAATAGATCCTACAAACCAAGCAGAATATCAAGCCAATTTAGAAGCATTTATAGCTGAAATAGAACAACTAGATCAACAAATTC
Organism: Johannesbaptistia floridana; assembly: GCF_057440575.1. NCBI lineage: Bacteria > Bacillati > Cyanobacteriota > Cyanophyceae > Chroococcales > Cyanothrichaceae > Johannesbaptistia > Johannesbaptistia floridana. Next base: position 7,959 of record NZ_JALKVM010000248.1, on the reverse strand, counting down.
GGCAAAATTTAGCTGGAGTTGAGAATCGTCAATTTATTGTTTTTCATCCAGCTTGGGGTTATTTTGCTCGTGATTATAACTTAGTACAAGTTCCCATAGAAATAGGAGGACAAGAACCAAGTGCCGCAGAATTGGCACAATTAGTCAAAGAAGCTAAGGAAGAAAATATCAGAGTAGTCTTTGCTCAATACCAATTTAATTCCCAAGATGCTCAAATTATAGCCCAAGAAATCAAAGGAAAAGTAATGTATATTGACCCCCTTGACCCGGATTGGTCAGAAAACTTGATTAAAGTCTCTGAAACCTTTAGTGAAGTGCTAAAAAGTCAAAATTCATTAGTTGAGAGTGCAAACAAATGAACTCAGTAATAACTTTTGATCAAGTCTGGGCAGGATATAGGGGAGTCCCGGTGATAGAAGATATTAATCTGGTGGTGAGAGAACTAGATTTTATTGGCATAATTGGACCTAATGGTGGAGGCAAAACCACTCTCCTCAAAGTTTTATTAGGATTAATTCCAGCAATCAAAGGAGAAGTAAAAATTTTCAATCGCTGTGTAATTCTAGGGAGAAAATTTATCGGTTATGTGCCCCAATTGTTAGAATTTGATAGGGATTTCCCCATAAGAGTTGATGATGTAGTCAGAATGGGAAGATTAGATAAACGGCGTCTTTTGCAACGTTATAATGCTCAAGATGAAACTATAGTTACTCGTAGTTTAGAACAAGTGGGGATGTTGAACAAGAGATCCCAATTTGTCCGGGAATTATCGGGAGGAGAACGTCAAAGGATATATATAGCCCGTGCCTTAGCTTCAGAACCACAAATCTTGTTATTAGATGAACCTACAGCTAATGTGGATGCAAAATTTCAAAAAAGTATTTATGAATTACTTAGAGAATTAAATGAGTATATGACTATTCTGATGATTTCCCACGATTTAGGGGCAGTATCTACCTATGTAAAAACAGTGGGATGTCTCAATCATCGTCTAATTTATCATCAAGATAAGTTAATTACAGCAGAAATGATTGAACAAACCTATCAATGTCCTGTGGATTTAATCGCCCATGGTGTGCCTCATCGGGTTTTTCCACCTCATTCTGCGGGAGATAATGGCAATGATTGAGAGTATAGTTGAAGCTTGGCAATTCGATTTTATGCGCAATGCTATAGCAGCATCAGTGTTAGTAAGTATTGCTTGTGGAATTATTGGTACTTTTGTGGTAGTTAATCGTATCGTGTTTATGAGTGGTGGAATTGCTCATGTTGCCTATGGAGGTATCGGTTTAGGTTATTTTTTTAGCTTTAATCCTGTAGTAGGGGCAATAGTTTTTGCCATAGTAATGGCTTTAATTATGGGATGGATAGAGCGCAAACTCCACCAGCGAAAAGATACCTTGATTGGGGTGATGTGGGCCATAGGCATGGCCTTAGGAATTATTTTGATTGATTTAACCGAAGGCTACAAAGCCGGGTTAGAAAGCTATTTATTCGGGAGTATTTTAGCAGTTTCTCAACGCAACTTAATAATTATGCTGCTATTAGATATTTTAATTGCTGCCATGGTTATTCTCTTTTATAAAGAGTTATTAGCGATTTCTTTTGATCCTGTTTATGCTCAAACTCGCAATATTCCAGTAGATAGTTTATATTTAATGTTAGTAGGGGCGATCGCTCTAACGGTAGTGATGGTGATGCAGATAGTAGGTATAATTATGGTAATTGCCTTACTGAGTATTCCTGCGGCGATCGCTTCTCAGTTTTTTAAAGAATTGAAAATGATGATGTTTGCCGCTATTGCTTTAGGAGTAGTGTTTACCTTAACTGGCTTGTGGTTATCCTATTTTTTTAATCTCACTTCTGGTGCTACCATTATACTGGTTGCTGGAGCCGTTTATCTTATCTCCATGGTAAGACCTCAAACCTAAAAACTCATCTATAGGTTCGTAGTAGGGCTTTAGCCCTAAATAAATTAAAAACGCCTCACCACTACAATCTCTTGGACTAAAGTCCAACTACGAACCTCCTTTTTAACCTTAGTTCCTTCTGTACGACAAAACAATTACTCTCTCTTGCCTTTTGCCTCAAAGTCTATATCCTCAGCACAACTTACTTTTTCCGCAGATTCTAATTTACATTTAATTGAGTCCCAAATTCTTTAAAGCGTCTAAAGCTGCTTGTTTTTCTGCCTCTTGTTTACGTTTACCCTTACCCACACCATAAATTCTCTCTTCAATTTTAACTTGAACGGTAAATGATTTAGCGTGAGCTGGTCCAGTTTCGATAATTAGCTCATAGATTGGATTTTGCTCATAATTGACTATAGCCCAGTGTTGAAGTATGTTTTTAGAATCTAGTAGTTTTTGATTACTATCTAGAAGTTGATTAGCTTCACTCGTAGCAACAATTTCTGATGCTATAGGTGTAAACAAAGATTCTAAATAGGTTTTAACTGCTTCAATTCCTGCATCTAAAAAATAAGCTCCAATTAAGGCTTCAAAAGTATCTGATAAGACTGCTGAACTTTCTCTAGTCTGGTCTTTTTCGGCACCTTTGCCTAGGTGAATTAGTTTTCCTAACTGAAGCTTACGTGCTATGCTGGCTAGTTGTTTTTCATCTACTAACTTAGACCTTAGCCTAGATAATTCTGATTCCTTCATGTGGGGGTAGCGTTTATAGAGAAACTCCCCAATCAAAAACCCTAAGACAGCATCACCTAAAAATTCTAGTCTTTCGTTGTTTTCTCCTTCATAAGGATTTTCATTGGCGTAGGAGCGATGAGTTAAGGCTTGTTTTAAAAGTCTTTTTTGACTAATTTTTGGTATTTTATAATTCATTCTTATTTATATAATATATTTAATCAAATGCGGATGAACACTTACAATAAAAGTGAAGTAAGGCACCGAGGCTCTCATAAAAAAATTTTACCATCATAGATGAAAGTTATTGCTTCAGGCACTCATGCTTTGGGGTAATATAGCAGTGAGCGTTGTAGTGTTCCGCTCATTAAATACATGATCCCCCCAAACCCACATCTTGCACCAGTACTTATGTACTAAATTAACCTCAGAAAAAGTTCATTTCTCTTTCGCCTAAGATCTTACACTCGGTCAACCAATTTTTAAGCGTTGAGCATTAATTCTTTAACTCGTTACTCATTACTTAAAGACGTAAAGACTTCAAGACTTCAAGATTCATCCACAACCAGTAAATGAGTGGAAAAGATGCTTTGGTCTGAGTTAAGGGGGGCTTTTCATCATAACTGTAAACATCTATTTGCGAGCTTGCTATAGTAACCGTAATTAAAATGTCCTAAGCATTTTTTGCACTGCTATATCGAGAAATTCTGGGAAGACGATGTTTAAAACCACAGAGAATTTCCCAGGAAATTGTCCCCAGCATCTGTGCCCAATCTTCTGCTGTTATGCTAGTATCTCCCTGTTTACCGATAAGAGTAACTACTTCTCCTGCTTGTACATCAGGAAGATTCGTTAAATCTAACATTAATTGGTCCATCGTAATATTGCCAATTTGGGGCACTAATTCACCTTTGATAATTACTTGGAGTTTTTGTGACAGTAAACGCGGCACTCCATCGGCGTAGCCTATACCAACCACTCCTAAGCGTAAATCTCGATTAGTTACAAAGCGATGACCATAACTAACTCCCGTATTAGGGGGAATTGTTTTTACTTGGGTTATTCTCGCTTTTACCGTTAAAACTGGTTCTAAGTCTACCTGATAACTTAAATGTTCTGCGGGATATAAACCATACAAAGCTAAACCAACTCTCACTAAATCATAGTGAAAAGCAGTATCTCTCAAAGTAGCCGCAGAATTAGCTATGTGTAAATAGGAGGGGGTGATACCTATACTCTTAATAGCCGCTATACTATCTTGATAGCGTTGATTTTGTAAGTGCATCATCGTAGAGTCTAGAGCATCAGCAGTAGCTAAGTGAGAATAAACACTACGAATCTTTAAATTAGGCAGATTAGCTACAAAACTAGCAAAATTACTCCCTTCTGTCCAAGGCATTCCCAAACGAGACATCCCTGTATCTAACTTGAGATGTACAGGGAGACAACTATTTAATTGACTCACAGTTTCACTATAAAGCAAAGCCTGTTGAGGATTACACAAAGTTGGTTCTAATTGCCAAAGAGCGATCGCCCGCGCTTCTGCTGGAGTATTAGTAGCACCAAGTACTAAGATTGGGACTTGAATACCTGCTCTTCGTAATTCTATCCCCTCAGTTAAAGTTGCTACGGCGAAGGCATCTCCCCCTGCGGCTAAGATAGTTTCTGCCACATTTACGGCACCATGTCCATAGGCATCAGCTTTAACCACTGCCATTAGTTGGGTATTCGGCTTCAAAATTTTTTTAATTGCTTGTACATTGTTTGCTAAAGCTTGATGATTAATTTCTACCCAAGCCCTTTGGTAACCTAAATCAGACATCCAGGTAGAAATTTCTAGCTCATGATTGTATTCTTTACTCAGCACAATTAACGACTCCTCACACCTTTACCGAAATATAACTTTGTTAACAATTGTACTAACTTGTTGAATTGGATCAATAATTGAGGCAATCTAAATATAGAGACTTTGTTTTAATAAACAGTTTTATGGTGCAAAATCTTGAACTTCGTAGGCTTTATCTTGCAGGAGATCGCCAGTTTATCAACCTGAGATTAAGACATGCTCAATTGAGAAATTTGAAGCTATCAGATGCCAATTTCCAAGGCAGCGATTTAAGCTACGCCAATCTCAAAAACACTGACTTAAGTCGTGCTAATCTCAGTAATGCTTATTTTAACGAAGCTAACTTGATGGGTAGTAATCTTTATGGCGCTATTCTCACTCGTACTTCTTTAATTAAAGCTAATTTAGTTGGTGCTAATTTAGTTGGTGCCAGACTCCATGATGCTTTTTTAACTAAAGCTAATTTAATGAATGTTAACTTTAGTAAAGCAGACCTCAGTGGTGCCTATTTAAATAGTGCTGATTTAACCGGGGCTAATTTAACCGGAGCAATTTACACTCAAAAAACCCAATTTCCTGAAAAATTTGACCCCACAAGTTGGGGAATGGTCAAAAAATCTTCAATAGATAGTTTAATTCAGCAAAAAGTTACTGTTACTCAATTACTACACAGTTTTAACCAAATAGCTGAATGTAGTGTTCACTATTTGGGCCCTACCATCACAGCTAAATATTTAAAATCTTCCCGTCCTCCCCGAGAATGGTTAACACATTTTCAGATAGATTCCCTAAGTAAAATTACCTTTGAGGGTTCTCTGAATACCTTAGTTACTACCTTACAGATGGAATATTTCAAAGAATGGATTACCGCCTTTATTAAAACCTGTTCCTTGATTATTCAAGACTTTCAGAGAGTTGTCAAACAAAAAGGAATTAGTTTAATTAATACAATCCTGGATAATTAACCCTTTAATTTATACAATTCTTTACATGAATGTAAACAAATATCAAATAAGTTTGAAGTTCTAGAATGATTTAAGTAAAAATAAAAATTGAGAAGATAGTAATTAGGTAAAAACCGAAAGAACATTAAAATGTATCTCAAAATACACAAAAATAAATCTAATAACTAACTTCAAGAAAAAAAAACATATTAAGATGAGATAATCACGATGGTTATTATTCAAAACTCTGGTAAAGAAAAAGAAAAAAAATCCGAACATTTTTGGCGGAGTAAATATCCAAAAAGACATGCTCATTATGCCTTTGAAGACTTCTTTGCCTTTAATAACAATACAGGAAGTATTATTGATTGGAACAAAGAAAGAAATATATTAGTGAGTGAAGATTTTATTATTGGTTTAATCGAAGGATTAGAAGAAGAAGTAGGTAGTGCAGCATCAGTAGTAATGTATAGAATAGGCAAAGAATGGGGAGATAGAGATGCCCAATTCTTCCACAAGTGGTTTAGTGAAGAATATGATTACACAATAGAAAATATGAATTTTTTGTATGTTTTAGAAGCTTGGTGGTGGCCATTTACTAGTCAAGGATGGGGAAATTGGGAAGTAGATATGAGCGAACAGAAAAATGGTTTTATGTTTGTAAATATCTTTGACTCAGTAGTTGCCAGAACATTAGGAGATGTAGGAAAACCAGTTTGCCATATTTATGCAGGTTTATTAGCAGGCTTTTTTAGCACCCTAGTCAAAAAACCCCTCAACTGTATTGAGATTCAATGCTACTCCATGGGAGAAACCTATTGCAAGTTTTTATTAGGAAAACAAGACCGTATTGATGCAGCTCAATTCTGGCAACAAGAAGGGGCGACAGCCAGAGATATTGAAAAAAGATTATTAAATGGAGAACTCGTGTCATGAGTAAAATTACTCTAGCCAGAACAGCTAGTGTCAGAGAGTTTTTTCAAAGGGCAAACTGGCAAGGCAGAAGGCTAGAAACAAGAAAAATTGAGCGAAATTTACCCACAAAATGTTGGCAAGTAGGGGAATTTTTCCGACACCATAACTGGCAAGGAAAACCAGTAGAATTAATTACTGAAAGCATTAGTAGAGAATCATTAGTTACCCAAACTGTCCAAGATTTCTTTGGTTATTTGAGTTGGCAAGGAAAGCCCCAAGTAGCTCAAATGCCAGAAAAGCCAACAGAACAAATAATCGAAACTATAGACACAAAAACTCCACAGATGAACATCAATGATTTATCTGATTTATTCTAGAGGTAAAAAAAGATGTATCCAGAATTGAAAGAATTATTATATGATGCAGAAGATCATTATCTTCAAGAAACAGAGATTTATAAATTGCGGAGTTATGTTGACTCTATGCAAATACGTTTAGGGATTTACAAACATCTGAGAAACGAGGAAATTAATTTATTTCAAGAAATTGCTAATCAATTAGAAAAAGAATTAACACCCACAGAAACCCCACAAATAGAACAAGCAATCATCAACTGGGCAGGGATTCTACGTTACTTAGCTATGGGAATGCTATTAAATAGCCAAGAATTTCTAGAAAGACGCATATTAGAATGGCTAAATCCCTCCATTGAAGCCCATCAGGCTGTCTCGATTAATAAGCGAGTTTATCAAATACTGTATAGTCACTTACAAGGAGAGTTAGACAAATCCCAGTGGAGTGTAATCCAGCCATTTTTACAAGGAGCACGCAACACACTGTTTGAATCAAGCACCACATTATCTGGAGGAAATATTGAATTATGATTGACGTTAATAATTTACTCAATCCTCAAAAACCTCTTTCAGGAAACTACTTCGCCTACGATGCCTATGTTTCTGGAGACTTTGAAATCGGCTTAATTGAGAATCGGACTGGCTCTCGATTAGTAGCTTTTCCCAGACTCCTGTTAGAAGGGATGTATGCCGCCTTAGATGAAGAAATTGGTCAAGCATCCGGTGTGGTTTTATATAACTGTGGTCGTTGGTGGGGTAAAAACTTCTATAATCGCTTTGCCCAAGAAGTAAGTGACTATTATGGTAAGCCCATAGCCAACATGGAAATGGTGCAATTTCTAGAATGTGTTAAACAGTGTTGGAAAACTTACGGTTGGGGAATAATTGATATTAATCTCAATTACTACGACAATGGATTTTTAGTAGTAAAAACCAGTAATTCTCCCTTTGCCGAAGCTGCCAGTAAAACTAATAAACCAGCTTGTTTTGTAGAAGCAGGTTTATTGAGTTCCCTATTTTCTAAAATCAGTGGACAAGAATTAGATTGTGTGCAGACTTCCTGTGAATCGAGGGGAGAAGAATATAATCACTTTGTTTTAGGGATTTCTGAAAGAGTCCAAAAAGCTCAAGCTTGGTTAGAAGAAGGACAAGACCACAATACTATCATGGAACGTCTCTGCGTTAGTCAATCTGGTTAATAACTGTCACAAACCCACCGTTAACCGCTAAGGCGGTATAACGGGGGCTTGATAAAAGTC
>NZ_JALKVM010000247.1:0-1847 GCF_057440575.1 Johannesbaptistia floridana | reverse complement strand
GATGAAGTAAGCGATGAAGTAAGCGATGAAGTAAGCGATGAAGTAAGCGATGAAGAGTTTGTATTTGACCCGAAACCAGAGCCAAAACCTGACCCAAGTAATAGTTATCGCGCTCGTGTTACTTGGCCTCAAGGCTTAACAATTAGAGCAGAACCTAATATTGATTCTGAACGCCTTGGAGGAGTATATTATGATCAAGAACTGATTATTCTTGCAGATAATCCAGACAAAAGCTGGCAAAAAGTTAGAGTACCAGATAATGGTTTAGAGGGTTGGGTTAAAGCAGGTAACGTTGACAGAGTTAACTAAGAGATAAGATATTGTCGCCTGAACAACTATTAAAAAATTTATTTATAACGGCAGTTAATGCTGCTTCACCTCAACACCGGATGCCGCCATATCTACCATCACCACCTCCGGGTAAAACTATTGTTGTAGGTGGAGGTAAATCAGCTAGTTTGATGGCCCAGCATTTAGAAAAGTCTTGGCCAACAGAGTTAAATGGATTAGTGGTTACTCGCTACGGACATAAGGTAGAAACTAAGCAGATTAAAGTTATTGAGGCTTCTCATCCTCTTCCTGATTCCCAGGGAGTAGAAGCTACAACAGAAATGATGCAAATGATTAGTAATCTCCAACCAGAAGATTTAGTTATTTGTCTTATTTCTGGCGGAGGTTCGGCTTTATTAACTTTACCTCCTCTTCAGTTGAGTTTAGATGAGTTGATTAGTATTCATCAACAATTGTTAGCCTCTGGGGCTAGTATAGATGAGATAAATAGAGTGCGTAAACAGTTATCTTTGACTTCTGGGGGAAGATTGGCGGCGGCAGCTTATCCCGCTACTGTGGTGAGTTTAATTATCTCAGATGTGCCTGGTGATAATCTTCAGGTGATTGCTTCTGGTCCTACTGTGGGAGATACTGTTACTAGTAGGGATGCTTTAGAAGTTATCTATAGTTACCAGATAGAAATATCATCGAGTCTCAAGCAGTATTTAGAAAATAATCCCTATCCTGTGATTAAGCCAGGGGATAAACGTCTAGAGAAGACTGAGAATATTCTCATCGCTACTCCTCAACAATCTTTAGAAGCTGCGGCTAAAATGGCGAGAAAACATGGTTATCAAACTTTGATTTTAGGTGATTCTCTTCAGGGAGAAGCGAAAGAAGTGGGTAAAGTTATGGCGGGTATTGCCCAACAAGTTAAACGTCATCAGCAGCCTATCTCTCCTAATTGTGTAATTCTCTCCGGTGGTGAAACTACTGTAACCCTGACAGGGAAAGGTAAAGGGGGACCTAATAGTGAGTTTTTATTGAGTTTGGCGATCGCCCTTGAGGGGTTAGAGGGGGTTTATGCGATCGCCTGTGATACTGATGGTATTGACGGTTCTGAATCTAATGCAGGTGCCTTGATTACTCCCTCTACTTTAGCGACTGCTAGTAGTTTAGGGTTAAATCCTCGGGATTATTTACGCGATCATGATAGCTACAGTTTTTTTGCTAGTTTAGATTCTTTGGTGGTTACTGGTCCGACTTTGACTAATGTTAATGATTTTCGCGCTATTTTGATTGTTAATTAAATTGAAGGCAACCGTAGGGTGCGTTAACCTGCGTGTAACGCACCGTTAATTATTTTGTATTCAGATTAAATCTGTCTAATTAGCCAAAGATGTGTGGGCGCAAGCCTTGTTGTGGGCGCAAGCCTTGTTGTGGGCGCAAGCCTTGCGCCCCTACTACAAAATATAGCAATGACCAAATAGATGTTTACAGTTATCATGAAAAGCCCCCCTTATTAAGGGGGGAAGGGGGGATCTGTAAATATAAATATTGTTAACACTACAACGCTC
>NZ_JALKVM010000246.1:0-1849 GCF_057440575.1 Johannesbaptistia floridana | reverse complement strand
TGCTCCGGTGCTCTCCCTCTCCCCCTCTCTCCCTGCTCCGAAAGCTCCCTGCTCCGGTGCTCCCTGCTCCGGTGCTCCCCCTCTCCCCCTCTCCCCCTCTCCCCCTTCTCGCCTGTTGGCCTATTTAGTACTTTTTTAGGAGTGCAAGATATGAGTTTACCCAAAGTTACTGGTGTGGGATCTGAGCTAATGGTAGCAGTCTTTTTCTAAAAATTGTCTAAGCTAAACACAACTTGTAGTGTAGACAGAAATTTTTGCAACAGTACCTTTCTGACACTTTCCTTTTTTGTCCCTTACAACTAAAGAAAGATTAACTCTTAATCTTTAATTGTTAAAATTGAAACGACCATTAAATTAATTATTCCCAAACTAAATAACTAAAGAATTATGGAATACATTGCCTTAGCCGCTCGTATTTGCCTGTGCCTAATTTTTTTCAAAGCAGGAATAAGTCATCTTTTGGGTTTCAATAATTTCGTGGAAACAGTAAGCAGTCAAGGATTACCTTTACCTAGTTTATTATCATTAGGGACAGTAATTTTTCAGCTTTTAGGCTCAATATCTTTATTATTAGGATATAAAACCAAAATTGGCGCAATTTTACTAATTATTTTCCTCATCCCTGCATCTTTAGTATTTCATAACCCCATCGCTGATCCTAATGAAATTAATGATTTTCTCAAAAATCTTGGTTTAATTGGGGGATTATTAATGCTTATCTATGCAGGTTCAGGAGCATTAAGTATAGAGGGAAAAAAAAAGTTGTAACGGCAAAATTTCCTAAAGTCGTAGTTATAGGAGCAGGTTTCGCCGGATTAAGAGTTGTCAAAGAGTTATCAAATGCTCAAGCAAACATCTTGTTAATTGATCGCCATAATTATCATACTTTTATCCCCTTGCTCTATCAAGTAGCTACAGGCTTTATTGAACCAGAATTAATCGCTTACCCCCTCCGTAGTGCCTTACGAGGTATTGATAATGCTAATTTCCTGAGAGCAGAAGTAGAGGAGATAGATTTAAAGAATAAGATTGTTATTACTAATAATCAAAAAATTTCTTATGATTATTTAGTCATTGCTACGGGAAGTAAACCTAACTTTTTACACGTCTCTGGTGCAAAGGAGTACTCTTTTCCTTTAAGGACTTTAAAAGATGCTATCACCCTACGCAATCATCTTATTGACTGTTTTGAACAAGCAGTAAAAAATCCAGAGAATATCTTGTTACAACAGCAATTGATGACTTTTGTTATCGTTGGCGGTGGACCTACCGGAGTAGAAATGGCAGGTGCCCTACAAGAATTAATTCAAGATTGTTTAACTAAAGACTTTCCTGAATTAGACTTGCAAAGAGCAAAAGTAATTCTCTTACAGTCTGGGGAGAGTTTACTCAATAGCTATCCTAAACAACCACAAAAACACACTCTAGGTCAATTGCGCGATCACCAAGTAAAAATACATTTTAATAACCGAGTTAAAAAAGTCACTCCCACAAAAGTAATTTTAGAAGATGAAAGCAGTATCATTACATCAACTGTTATCTGGACAGCCGGAGTAGAAGCTAATATTCCCAAATTTCTAGAAGATATTCCCACAGCCAGTAAAAACAAAGTCAAAGTCTTAACTACTCTTCAATTACCAGAATATCCTTGTACCTACGCCATCGGCGATGTAGCATATATAGAACAAAGTGGAAAACCTTTAGCAGGAATTGCCCCAGAAGCTTTACAACAGGGAGGAGCGATCGCCAATAACCTTAAACGACAGCTAAAACTCAAATCTTGCATATATACTCAATGTTACTGGTTGTGGTTGAGTAATGAGTAATGAGTAATGAGTAATGAGTTAAA
>NZ_JALKVM010000245.1:0-11437 GCF_057440575.1 Johannesbaptistia floridana | reverse complement strand
TCTTTGGCTTTATACTTCTTTTATATTTTATCTATGGGGCTGCTGAATGTGGGTTGCTAATATCGCCCCCATAAGCCTTCTGCCAGTCAGTAGCTAACCAAAGCACAAAATTAGGGTCTAACTTTCCATCAATATTCCACGCCCCTTCTGGTATCCATGAATTAAATGCAGTCTTAGTTTTACTTGTGGGTTTTACAACTTCTGTTTTTGAGGTAATTTCAACATTATTTGATATGGCGGTGGTAGATTCTTCCTCAAGATAGTCTGTCGGTTCAATTAGAGAATTTGTTTCTGACTTATTAAGCTCATAGTCAACATGACTACCATAAATACTTGAATCTTCTAATTGAAAAATTTCTTCTTTTTCCCCAAAAGAAATATTATTAGAAGTCTTTAATTGTTGAATATCATTATTTATTAGTGTTTGATTTCCCACATGTGGATGACCCAGATGTGGAAAACCAACATCTGGTAAAGATGTATTCATAGTAGGGGTTTCAGTTACTTTACTATTTAGTTGATTAGTAGTCAAAGTTCGAGAAGCTGCATGGGATGTGTGTGAGTTACCAACATCATGATTATCGTCCAGTGCGGACACAGAAATCTTGGTTTGTTCCGCTCGCGATAAAATTATTACAATGTCGAAGGTTCTACTGCTGTAATTTCTTGATAACGAGCAAAGTCACTAACATTAAAAGTTAAAATATGAGTTAAGGCATGAACAATCATACAGGCTACTAAACGAGCATCGTGAACATTAACGCCTTTTACTTGATAAGTGCTAACTAATCTTTCCCATTCTGGATAAATACTGGGAGAATCTAATAATAAAGGGAAAAAAGATTTGATTTTTTTTATTTCTGCTTGAGTTTCCGTTAAAGAATATCCTAGACCATTTTTATCTTTAGGTCGTGTACAAACATTCCAATATTCAATTAAGTTTTGAGGAACAATATGTAATTGGTTTTTCTGCCTTTTTAAGATTGACACTGAGTTAGTAGCCTTTTCATACATGGGATGTCTAGACTCAGCACTACGCAAAAGAATATTAGTGTCAACTAAAAATAACATTTAACCTCTTTCTCCATAAATAGTTTCTCTAGTAATAGCTTCATCAGATAAAATCGGGCCATCATGATGATGACTTTTTGCCCATTCTCGAAATGCTGTTATCCATTCGGATGTGGTGGCTGTTTCATAAAAAGGAGGTTCTGGCGTTTGATCAAAAGATTTGACTTTTTGGTTAAATAATATTTTTTCTTCGGGTGTTAATGACTGAAAAATTTGTGCTAACGTATCAACTAATTGAGTGTTCATCTTTTAAATCTCCTACATTTATTGAAAAATATCTTCTTTTTCGTAAATATTTAAGGCTCATGAACTAGGGCGCAACAGAACCGTAAAATTCACTGATTCACCTATCTTACCTTTAACTAGTACTGTTATACTAATCTAATTGACCATTCTTATTCTCGACTATTCTCCCATCTCAACCACCCTTATTGGCTCGCCATATTCATCATACTCAAAAGTATATTTCTTACTATTCATAACACGTGGGATAACTTCTTGACGAAGAATCGGGTCAGTAAGCCAGGCATTCAATTCCTCTAATTCAGAAATAGGTTCTCTATCGGACGACTTGCAATTACCCATTGATAATGCCCCCTTTGCCCAGTTTTTGATACTAGAAGACACATTAGCAGCATCGTTTTGTTCTGTGTCTATTTCTTGAGGATTTGATGTCTCTGGGTCGTTTTCAGTGGAATTAGGGGGATTAGTAATTTCTGAATTGTTTTGGGGAGGTTCGGTCTGATTTAATTGGCATTGACTGGGGGGAGTTATTGCGCGATCGCTAACTAATATTTTACTGTCTTGCTCTCGTCCTGGTTCGGGAATATCAGCAACAGAACGCATCTCAGCAGGGAAGTCTTCCGTTAAAGCTCTTTGATGAGTCAGCAACTGCTCTTGTTCATCTGGCTTAATCTGGATGCCATTATTCATTCTCATCGCAGCATTAGAGTATCTGGAGTGCTGTTCATCACGGTACTGTTCCCAAGAGATAGCGATGTTAGCAGGGTCTTTCTTAAAATATCTCAGCACATCAGCCTTTTTCTTTGATATATCCCCACCATAAGCTTTCTGCCAGTCAGTAGCCAACCAAAGCACAAAATTAGGGTCAAGTTTACCCTCTATCTTCCAAGCGCCATCGGGAATCCATGAGTTGAATGCAGACTTAGATTTACTTGTGGGTTTTACAACTTCTGTTTTTGAGGTAATTTCAAGATTATTTGATATGGCGGAGGTAAATTCTTCTTCAAGGTAATCTGTTGGTTCAGCTAAAGAATCTGTTGATTGTCTTGTGCTATCAAAATTAACTTGACTATCACAAATCCCCTCAGATTCTAATTGAAAAATTTCTTCTTTTTCCCCAAAAGAAATATTATTAGAAGTCTTTAATTGTTGAATATCATTATTTATTAGTGTTTGATTTCCCACATGTGGATGACCCAGATGTGGAAAACCAACATCTGGTAAAGATGTATTCATAGTAGGGGTTTCAGTAATTTTACTATTTGACTGAATAGTTGAATTTGTTCGAGAAGCTGTGTGGGATGTATGTGAGTTGCTGACATCTTGATTATCGTCCAGATTCTCAACAGAAATCTTGGTCTGTTGCAGAGAGGATGAAATTATTATTGGTGAAACTTTAGGATAAACTAGAAAAAAAATTCAGGCCCTAACTAAAATCATGAGCTATCAAAATATTATTACGATTGAACCAGGTAAACGCGGTGGTAAACCTTGTATTAGGCAAATGCGAATTACCGTTTATGATGTATTAGGTTGGTTGGCAGCAGGTATGTCTCATGCAGAAATATTAGATGATTTTCCTGAACTGACAGAAGAAGATATCAAAGCTTGTTTAGAGTTTGCTGCGGATAGAGAACACCGTCTAACTGTAGTTGTAGGTGATAGTTGAAACTATTGTTTGATCAAAACTTAAGTCGAAAATTGGTTAATAGAGTTGTAGATATTTTTCCAGACTCAAGTCATGTTCAGTTTCATGCTTTGACAGAAGCAGAGGATATCGACATTTGGGAATTTGCCAAAAAGCACAATTTTTGTATTGTGACCCAAGACGCTGATTTTTCAGAAAAAAGTCGTCTTTACGGGTCGCCGCCAAAAGTGATTTGGTTAAGATGTGGGAACGCATCAACAAATACTGTAGAAAGAATCTTGAGAGGAGGCTCCGAAACAATTGAACAATTTTTAAGTAGTAATTCGTTAAACTGTCTTGAATTATATTGAAAAAAAGATACTTAGAACTAATCCCTTTCTCTTTCAACAACCTGACAAGGCTCGCCATACTCGTTGTACTCAAAAGTATATTTACCACTATTAATAACACGTGGCATAACTTCTTTCCTAAGTATTGGGTCAGATAGCCAAGCATTAAGTTCATCAAGTTCCGATAAAGTTTCTCTCTCAGTTGACTTGGACTTACCCATAGAGAATGCTCCCTTTGCCCAATTTTTGATGTTAGAAGACACATTAGCAGCATTATTTAACTCAATATCTATTTTATTAGGTTTTGATGTCTGTGGCTCGTTTTCAGTGGGATTAGGAGGATTAGTAATTTCTGAAGTGTTTTGGGTAGGTTCAGTTGGATTTGATTGGGATTGATTAGGGGGTGTGGATGTGCGATCGCGCAGAAGTAACGGACTCTTTATCTCTTCAGTACCATCAACCTCTATATCAGCAAGGTTGCGCATCTCAGAGGGGAATTCTTCAGTCAAAGCTCTCTGATGAGTCAGTAATTTCTCTTGCTCATCAGGCTTTATCTCGATGCCATTCTTCATTCTCATCGCAGCATTACAGTATCTTTGGTGTTGTTCATCACGGTATTGTTCCCAGGAGATAGCAATATTAGCTGGATGCTTCCTAAAATGCCTAAGAACGTCTGCCTTTTTCTTGCTAATATCGCCCCCATAAGCCTTCTGCCAGTCAGTTGCTAACCACAGCACAAAATTAGGGTCAAGTTTACCGTTAATAACCCACGCCCCTTCTGGTATCCATGAGTTGAATGCTGTCCTAGCTTTACTTGTGGGTTTTAGAACTTCTATTTTTGAGGTAATTTCAACTTTATTTGATATTGCGGGGGCAGATTCTTCCTCAAGGTAATCCGTTGGTTCAGTCAAAGAATCTCTTTCTAGTTTATTCTTCTCAAAGTTAACTTGACTACCACAAATCCCCTCAGATTCTAATTCAAAAATTTCTTCTTTTTCCGAAGGAGAAATATTATTAGATTTCATTAATTGTTGATATTCATTATTTATTAGTATTTGATCTCCCACATGTGGAACAGCCAGATGTGGAAAACCAACATCTGGTAAAGATGTATGTACAGTAGGACTTTCAGTTACTTTACTCTTTGGTTGATTAGTTGAATTTGTTCGAGGATCTGCATGAGATGTATGCGAATTGCTGACATCATGATTATCGTCTAGATTCTCAACAGAAATCTTGGTATTTTCCTGGACGATAAAATTATTATTCTTGTCTTGGGGATAATCTGGTTGATGAGGAGCTTCATAAAGATTTACCACCCACTCAACAATTTGACCTAATTCATTTCTGATTGCTGCCCTAACTAAATAACCAGCAGCTTGCAATTCTTTTAAGCCCGACCTGAGAGATGTATGCCCATCCTGGAATACTTTTACCAGATGATTAAGATGAACTCTCCAATTATCAGGCTTAGATAGCAGGTAGGAAAAAATGCCTTTAGCCTTAGCAGTGAGATTGGGATTGTCTAAAAATCCCTTATCAATAATTGTGTATGGGTTGTGTTTATCGTGTTGAACTCTGAATGTAGTCATGGCTTGTTACTAAAAAATTGACATAGGAATCCCCTGAGCCTGTGGAGTATAACTGGCTTTATTCGGGGCTATTTAATTGATGAAATTAGGTTTATTGGTCGAAGAGAGTTTCGCGTTAATTCCGCGATTTTGCCAAAGGTCAGTTCAATACGTTTTTCGTACTTGTCAATGGTAGCGAGAAAATTCTTATGTGAGATTCCCAGATAGTTAGCAATCAATGGAGAATCTACCACTAGAATTCCTTCTAGTTTTTTGATTGTGATATTGATCATGGATAATAAAGAAAGATAAAGTTAGTGATGGCGATCGTTTTATCTCTAAATCTACTGAGGATGCGATCGCTTTTTGTTGAGACGAGTTCAAAACCATCAGAAAATTTGGCATTAGAGCATTAGATTAAATCAGATACTTATAGGTAAACTAATTTAACTCTTCCATACCTAGTAGTTGAGCCGGGGTACAATTGAGAGCTTCACACAAGGCTTCAATCTCATCGCTATTAATCTTGGGCATACTATCAACTAATTTCCAACTGGAGATGGTATTAGGGTGAACACCAACTTTTTCGGCTAATTGTTTATTACTAACTAGCCGATCAGCCATGATCTGCCTTAACTTCCACTTAACCAATATACTTACCAAAGTTTGTACCTCTCTATTTTAGGTGAACTAGCATTTATAGCTTAACTCTAAACAAAAAGATATGTCAATACATATAAAAATATAAATATACACAAAATATTGTGTTAAACTAAGAAAAAGAAGAATTCACTTGAGCTCTGAATAATGCGCGAATGCGCTTATCTTCTGATACTAGGTATAAATTACCCAACAAAAAAAGGAAGACGAAATCAATTCGTTCTCCCTTTGAAAAACATCCATATTAACTAATGATGACACAACAAACAATAATCCAACCAACGGCTGAAGTTGGTTCTGCACCTGCTGCAACTCAAACTTCACCACAAAAAACCCGAAAAGTGGAACGATGCCATCAGTGCCCCTATTTCACCAACTACAACGAAAAATCTGGACGAGGGTGGTGTCAATTATGCGATCGCATGACGAAAGAGCATTTTCTCCCTGGAACTGACTGCAATGTAGAAGCACTAACAATTGCAGATTCCTACTTGAGCGTTTCAGTTCATGTAACAAGCATTGCAATGGTGGAACAAGACGGTTATCCAGTGCCAGAAGATGACAAAGTGGTTGAAGTCAAAGTTTCTGAAGTGACTGTAGAGGAAATCAAAAAGCCTTTGTCAAGAATCATTGATGTAGAGGCATACAATATCTTCGCCTTCTGGCGAACGGAAATTGAAGACCCTCATGTTTACCAATTTTAATCAATAACCAATAAGTAATAAGTAAGCAATTAACTTTACTTATTACTTATTTTTTCATCCCTACACAGACAAACCCTATAAATATGGTACTAGAATTATGGAACTTGACAAAAACCTTTACAAATTAATATGCGTGAGCCTTTGGAATGAAATCAAAGAAGAACTAGAAAAAGAAGGCTGTTATCATACAAGAGCTTTCTTCAGGTTACCCACAGAAGAAGCTGAAGGATGGTCGAATGAACACACGATGAAAGTGATAACGGAATCAGGAGTGAATACTGATTCCCTAGAATATTTAGTTACCTACAAAGAGGAACAAGACAGAGGATTTATAGGCATCATCTTCTTAAAGTATCAGAAAGAAGATTGTCAGAAACTAATTGCAGAGATTATTAAAACAACAGAAGCTGATACTTTGATTATGATATATCAAACATGGGACAGCAAGGAAGAAGAATGTCTTTGTATCTTGATTGAAACTGAGAAGGAAAGGTGGAAGAGTGAAACGCCTATCTATGGAATTGATGGATTTACTTCTGTCCCCGATAAGCCATCACCTTTTGTTCATGTTGAAAAAAGCTAAATATTACGATGACAAAAAATATTATTTGGCATAGCGAAAAGGGGGAAAGCTACGAAAACTGCGTAGTTTTCTTCAAGACAAAAGAAGAATGGGGAGGATTATCAAATATGGCTGGTGGATTTCAACTAATAGTGAACAGGGAAACCATCTATTCTTCTGAGGCTCTTTACCAAAGCTGTAGATTCCCTGATAATCCCAATTGGCAACAAGAAATCATTGAGCAAAAAAGCCCAATGGGGGCAAAAATGAAAGCGAAAAAAGATGGAAGAAGACTAAAATCCCGCGCTGATTGGGAAGAGGTTAAGGTAGAAATAATGCGGTGGGCGTTGAGAGTGAAACTCTCGCAACATTACGAACGTTTTAGAGACTTACTATTATTAACAGGAGATCGCGCCATCGTAGAGAAATCCCGAAAGGATCGTTTTTGGGGTGCTGTAGAAGAGTCTGAAAGTAATTTACATGGCTCGAATGAACTAGGGCGATTATTAATGGAGTTACGCGGTCTTGTTAAAATTCAGTCTCGCCAAGAATTAACAGTAGTTAAACCGTTAAGTATTCCTAATTTTCTCTTATTAGGAAAACAAATTAATATCGTGAGGGAAAAAAATCAAGTAACTAGGTCGGTAGGTCAGTTAAGTTTAGAGCTTTTTAATGACATCAAAAGTTAATCTATCTTGTAAAAAAATATGGAAAAAAAAACAATATATTGTATCGAGTGCCAAAAAGAAATAGAAGCTCGACTGACAACAGGCGCAGAGGTTTATCGGCATCGAAAAGATTTACATTCTCTCCCGTTTTGGATATGCGATCGCTGTTTAAATTTCGTAGGTTGCCATCACAAAACAAAAAATCCGACTCGCCCACTTGGCTGCATACCAAATGCTGAGATGAGAAATGCCAGAAAACATATTCATAATCTTTTGGACTCAATGTGGAAATCTGGGTGGGAACGGAAGAAATTATACAAGCTTCTTTCTGAACATTTAGGAAAACAATATCACACAGCAGAAATAAGGCGCATTGAAGAAGCAAGGGTCGTTTATAAATTCTTACTAGAACTGAAGAAAGAACAGTACAATAGTACCGGCAAGATTGACTAAAAAATCAACACATTAATTAATAAGATGTATACCTCAAATATTAAACCAATACTTCCAGAAAATAAGTTAGAGCTTTACGAGCTTGTGGCCAGTGGGCAAACGATGGAAAAAAGAACGATCGCACTTACCAAGGCAGATTTACTAAAACCATTGCCCCCAGATTACCTTTCGGAGAAACCAGTGTTTACTAAAGGTAGAAAAAGTAATACCGTTTCCTATATTCCATGGAAAAATTGCTTGCTAATTCTTGATTATCTTTGCCCACATTATTACTACTGCGTATCAGAATCGCAACTAAACAATTTATGTGTGGTAAAAGGAACACTAACTATTTTCTGCACTGATGGGGAGTTAGTGGCTGAGGCTCTTGGTAGTGATAATCTTGATGATGTAGCTTACGGAGGCGCGATCGCGGATAGCAGCGCCCAAGCTTTAAGGCGATGTTTTGCGACATTGGGAGGTGGAAGATTTTTGTACAATAGTCAAAGCCAAAGCACTGCAACGGCTAAAAATCAGTCAGGGCAATATAATCGAAGAAATGAGACGAAACCTACTTATACTCATAGAACAAATACGAGTAATATGCCCATCTGGAAGAACTGGAAATCAGAGTCGGATGCTATTCTGTGGGGGAGAAATCAGTTGCCCGATAAACCAGTACAAGAACTGATGCAAAAATTCAAAAGTTTAACTGGTGAAAAGAAAGCAATCGATTGGGTAAATTGGGTTAATCAAGTTAAAAAAGAGGCTTAAAATATGACGGAAAGAAGACAAGAAGACAGAAAAAAAGGTAGTCAAAATGTTGCGCATGATTTAATTAAAAGAATAGAAAGAGGGGATAATAATTTTAATTTGTATGGAAGGTCAGGTGCTGGAAAAACATCTTTTTTGTTAAATTTAGCCAGTCTATTTTCTAATGATTTAATAGCTATTTTTGTTGATATGCAAAGTGCAGCAGTTACAAATAGTGAAGCAGACTTTTGTCAAGGTTTTGTAAGCGCTATTTCTAAAGATAGCCGTAGCCAAGGTATTGAGCTACCTACTCCTCCAAAAAGTAGTGATTTTCAAGAAAGTCCCTATACTGTTTTAGAAGACTGGCTGGATGAAGCCCTTGATAAACTAGGAGATAAACGACTATTACTAAACTTAGATGAATTTGAAAAAATTGGCACTGCTATCAACCAAGGGCGTATAACCCTACAACTATTTGATGAACTGCGCCACCTGATTCAACATTACGACAAATTAAGCTTTATTTTTTATACTGAAAAACCTTTGATAGAGATAGAACCTAGGTGGAGTAGTTATTTTATCGGGATGATTTCTCTAGAAATAGAATAGCTCAGAAGTTTAATATTTTAGGGCAATCGCTGTAATTAGTTTAGGAGAAAAGAAAATGTTAAAAACTATTAAAAAATTATTTAGTTTTCTTTTTGAAGAAGAAGATTTTATTTTTGAATATAGATTTACGGCTAGTTTTGTTATTTTATCGACATTATCTTCATGTCTTATCTGCTATGCTTCAGAAATTTTTAGTTTAGGTCCCACTGAGATACCGCACTACATTTGGTGGGAACAATTGGATTATCTGGAAAATATTGGTTATATATCTTCTAAAATTTTAGTTTCAGTTAATTCTAGTAAAAGCGTTTATTTTCTTACTAACTCTGGTCGTGGGTATCTTGATAAAAATAAAAATTTAGAGGAAGCACTAAAAAAAGATTTAGCGAAATTTAAAAATATAAAGTAAAAGTAAAGAAACAAATAAAGTATGTTAATTCATTTTAATTTTTATTAAAATACTAAGTATAATATATACAAAGATTTTCTGAAAAAAGAATAGTTCAAATCCTTGAGGGAGAGAGGAAAGTGAAAGGTCAATTACTAAAAAAATTATTTAGCGCGATTGCCGAGTTGTTACTTTTTAAGAGAAAGGGAAGTAGGCGACTGGATGTCTGATGTCATGGAAGTAAAAAGCTTGGCCTTGAAGAAGGGCGCAGGACTGTAGGAATCAAATAATTACAAACATTTAGATAGCTAATCAGGAGGAAAAAGCATGAAAAAAGCTGAATACGATTATATTGATGAAGTAAATTCAGTAGATGAATTTATTGTTTTTTTGGAGCAAAACTTCTTTGATTTATCCAGATATAGCAAGGATGAGTTGCTTGCTCATATAACGACTTTTGAAAAAGCTTGTCTATATGCGATTAAAGTCAGTGCATCATGGCCGGAGGTATTCAATTGTAATGTCTTTAGGCAGTTACTAGAATTGCCCGACAGTTATTATGTTTTCACTGGTGACCCACCACGGGTATGTTTTTACGTGTTAAGGGATAACCCAGTGTATGTTAAAGATAAAATAATGTCTAGCGTCGAGTCTATGAGGCAATTGTGTAATAACGACGAAGAATACAATAAGTTCTGGGGTATAATATCAACCATATTTGACATATACTATGAGGATTTACCAAAAGATAATAAATTTCATGTTAAGGATAAAATAGCTGCATCCATATCATGTTTTTATAAATTATTCTACGGAGACTTGCAGACCATAACCAGAGATTACGAAATATGGGATAGCGAGAACAAGGTTTTTGTCGGTTATAAGCCAGATAAATGCTGGATTTTTGATTATTCGTTTTTAGATGAATTCAATGTTGACTGACTTTCAATGGTCTGAGAACAAGATTTTGTACTGTACCCAAAAATCTGGTAACTGGTTCACTTCAAGCCGAATGAGAGTAAGCGTGTATCTTTTATGTTTCTCGCCGCTTCTAAAAATCTACTCAAATTTACTCAAACAGCAAAATAAGACAGAAAAAAGTCAGCGGTATATCTTTTGCCATGTAAAGTGTTTTTACTCCTTGCTAATTACTCGGTACTCTACCCTTTTGAGTTTTGAAGTAATGAGTAACGAGTAATGAGTAAATACCCATCACTTATAAAGTAAAATTGGATTATTACATTTCAATTTGACTTATGACTAATAGTAGCATAAATATAACCATTAAAACAGAAGGAATTTAATTAAGTCATTACTCATTACTTATTACTTCAAAACTCATTACTCATATAGATGTGCCCTATCTTTCACAGATAAAGCAGTCTTGATGGTCTGCGGTAATCTTTCACTTAATCTCATCCCTCTTCTACCAATCACCATAGCTGCGGCTACACCACTATTCAATCCGTACATTCTCATGTATTTAACCCCCTTCGGGCGAGGCAGAAGGCAGGAGGCAGGAGGCAGGAGGGAAGATTTTTAGTTAAAGTAAAGCCTTTGTGCCTCGCCCAATCGGGTTGAAGTCCCCCACCAAAGTCTTCGATTTGGTGGTCTGCGGTTAGATGTGGGTTAAAGTCCCCATATATGCCAACCTCCAGCAAAGCTGCCTTTCAACTCCTGCCTCCTTTTAACCATCCCAATCAAAGAAGTGTATTGAGAGGCTACTTTTCTTATTTCTATTCCCCTATTAGCAGCAATAGCCGCTAAAATCTTAAAAAACGAGTTATATCCCCAACTAC
>NZ_JALKVM010000244.1:0-11439 GCF_057440575.1 Johannesbaptistia floridana | reverse complement strand
AAGCTTAAACTATTGCACGCCGAGAAATAAAAGCTTAAACTATTGCACGCCGAGAAATAAAAGCTTAAACTATTGCACGCCGAGACATAAAACCTTAAACTATGCGACGACTGGATATTATTTTCATTGGTTTAGGAACTTTTGCCTTCGGGGGTCTTCTCTACCTTGGGTTACAATACCTGGGTATTGATGGACTAACCGCAGGCATCTGGACACAGTTACTCTTAGTTATTGGTTTAATTGTCTGGACTTCAACATATTTGTTACGAGTCTTAACTAAAAATATGACCTATAATCAGCAACTGAGAGATTATCAAGATGCAGTAATGCGTAAACGTCTCGAAGAGATGACCCCTGAGGAAATCGCTAAATTACAAGAAGAAATTACTAACCCCAAGGAGTAAAAATAACTGCTATGACTTCTATTGAGAAGTGCTTTCAATCCCTCAAAGCTCAATCCCAATGCGCCCTAATACCCTTTATTACCGCAGGAGACCCTGATTTAGAAACAACAGCTAAAGCCTTAACCACTTTAGCCGCAAACGGAGCAGATTTTATTGAGTTAGGGGTCCCTTACTCAGACCCTCTCGCTGATGGTCCCGTTATTCAAGCGGCTGCGACACGCGCTCTACAAAAAGGAGTGCGATTAGAAGACGTGTTAGAAGTAGTAGCGGCAACTAAATCCCAAATCAAAGTACCAATTATCCTGTTTACCTACTGTAATCCCATCTTTAACCGTGGTATAGAGAAGTTTTTGACTCAAATAGCCACAGCCGGAGTAAAAGGTTTAGTGGTGCCAGATTTACCCCTAGAAGAAGCCGAGAAATTGATAGCACCTGCTAAGGAAAAGGGCATAGAAGTCACTCTGTTAGTAACACCTAATACACCAGAAAGTAGAATCAAAGCGATCGCCTCTCAATCCCAAGGCTTTATTTATTTAGTAAGTGTCACCGGAGTAACCGGAGTTAGGTCACAAATAGCCACTCAAGTAAAAGACCTCCTTTCAACTATGAGAACTATTACTAATAAATCTATCGGCGTTGGTTTCGGTATTTCCAATCCAGAACAAGCTCAACAAGTGCGTCAATGGGGAGCAGATGCCGTGATTGTCGGTAGTGCTTTTGTCAAGATTTTAGATACCGATAATCCTCCTCAGGGATTATTGGAACTTGGAGACTTTTGTCTTCGTCTTAAAAAAGCAATAGCCTAATACTCAGTTCTGGCATCTTTTCCACTCATTTGCTGGTGAAGGGGGAAGGAGCAATGCGCGAAGGCATAGCAGTACAAAAAACGATGCTTAAAATATAAAAGTGGTAAAACTTACTACTAGCCTAACTATTCCCGTCAGGTGTCGGCGTCGCCTGTTCACGCTTCGCGCAGCGCTATAATTTTGCGGTGCAACCCCGCGTGGGCTAACCTCAGACCCTCGCACTTTACCCAAAGTTACTGGTGGGGGATGAATCTTGAAGTCTTGAAGTCTTTAAGTAATGAGTTAAAGAATTAATGCTCAACGCTTAAAAGGAGGCAGGAGTTGAAAGGCAGCTTTGCTGGAGGTTGGTATAGATGGGGATTTTAACCCATATCTAACCGCAGACCACCAAAGTCTTCGATTTGGTGGGGGACTTCAACCCGATTGGGAGAGGCACAAAGGCTTTACTTTAATTTAACTAAAAATCTTCCCTCGGTGCCTCTCTTGCCTCTCTTGCCTCACCTCATTTTTATTGTAAGTATTCACCCGAACTTGATATAATGAGTTAAAGAATTAATGCTCAACGCTTAAAAATTGGTTGACCTTTGCTACTTTTCTTAGGCGAAAGAGAAATGAACTTTTTCTGAGGTTAATTTAGTACATAAGTACTTGTGCTTTGATATGAGGATAGCCAATCCGGTATTTTAATTGAGATTTAAAAAAGTTAGAATTTTAAACTTTTAGTAAAATTCTAAACAATTTCAACTACTTTTTGTCTAGTATAACGTCCTAATTTAATCTTAATATTTTTTTTAGGAACAGTAAAATAATTAGCCAAAACTTCTATTAGTTCATTATTTGCTTTTTCTTGAGTAGGAGGTGATTTTAACTTAATTTTATATATTCCTTCTTCAAGTTCCTCAATAGTTTGACATTTACAATTTGGTTTAACTGTAATTATAATTTTCATTTTTAAACTCCTGATAACTAAAAATAATATAGGCTTAGGCATCGAGATGAGAACATATTTCCGTTTTTATTACTATTTATTTAATTCTATATATTCTAACCCTTTTTTGAGTTTGCCATCTTAAACATTTAGTTAAATAAGAAATATCTATCTATAGCTAGAAATTATCTCAAAAAAGCCGAATTAATTCTTTTAAATACTTGTCCATCTTATTTTGTCTTCAAAAAACAGATAAAAATTTTAAAATAAGTTAAAAGTTAAAAATGCTTGAGTCAACCAATAAACTTATTAATAAACTCAGAGTGTCTAAATCTAAACAAGTTAAAGCTAAACGATATTTGCGCCCTCTTGCTTTGGGTTTTGGAGGCTTTTTAATAGTTAGTGGCGGTATAGGAATCGCCTATAGTCGTTATTGGATAAAAACAGAACTTACTCCCCTAGTCAAAACAGAATTAACAACATTACTCGACAGAAAAGTTGAAATTGGCGAAGTCACTGGTTTTTCTCCCTTGGGTGAAATAAGATTTGGCGAAAGTTTGATTCCCTCCACAGATATTCATCCAGATTATGCCAAAATTTCTAGTGTCAAGGTTAGATTTAATCCCATAGAATTTCTGATTACTCGTAGACTAGATCTCAATGTTAACTTAATTCAGCCTGAGATTTACCTAGAACAAAGAGAAAATAATGATTGGTTATCTTTACCCAAAAGCGAAAATAACCAGTCTTCCCCCTCATTAGTCAATTTAGAATATTTACAACTTACTGAAGCTACTGTCACCCTAGTAGCTAGAGATAGTCAAGCCAATTTAAAAACACCAGTAAATACCCAGATAGATTCCGGCATTCTCCACCTAATGCCTAAACAAAAACTTCTAGACTGGAAAGTCAGAGGAAAACTGTTGAGAGGCGGTAATTTGAGAGTAAGAGGCAGTATGCAAACAACTACCGAAGCTATAAATTTACAGGTAATCGGCAATAAAATTCAAGCGCAACAATTAACCCATTTATTGAATCTACCCTTAAATTTAGAAGCAGGTGAGGTGGCAGGCAATTTAGTTATCAAATTGAGAAAAAAGCAATTACCTCAAATTAGCGGTGTGGCTGATTTAGATACAGTAGCAGTAAAACTACCAGCTTTACCAGAATCCTTTTATCAAACTAATGGTAAATTGACCTTCAGTGAATATCAGATTAAATTAGATGTAAATTCCAAATTAGGATTAATTCCTCTAACAGCAATAGGAGTAGTTGACGTTTTACAGGAAGACTTATCGATACAAGCCAAAACTGAAGCCACCGAGATTACGGAAATTATCGAAAGCTTAAAATTACCTCCCCCTCCTATAGATGTCCAAGGCAAGTTAATATCTACTATAGAAGTAAAAGGAGCTTTAGAAAATCCTCAAACAACTATAGAGGGAAATAATGCTACCCCCGTCACTATAGGTACAATTGAATTTGATTCTCTAGATAGCAATCTTAAGGTAACAAACTCAGCAATTGATATTATTCAATTACAGGGGTCGCCGACTCAGGGAGGGTATACCTGGGGAGACGGCATCATTAAACTTCCATCAACCACTCAGGAAAATACAGGGGATTTTCAGCTTAATCTCAAAGCTAAAAATGTTCCGATAAATGGGTTTAACTTAGAAACTGGTGAAATAGATATTTTTGGTCCTCTAGCCAATGTAGACGCCATTGAGGGTCAAGGTCAAGCCCAATTGTCTTCAGGAAAAGGCAAAATTGAGTTAAATAATCTAGAGTATTCTGATTATCAATGGAAAACTAATCTCGTCACTAACAACCTTCATTTAGAAGACCTAGGATTAAAACAGTCTAATCTCTCTCAAGCAGAAATAGTTGCTAACTTGTTAGTTTCTGGAGGAATTGAGGCTTCATCTTGGTCTGACATTACGGCTACTGGTGAAGCTAATTTACAGTTAGGTAAGGGAATGATTGTGGCTGAGAATTTTAATTTAAATCAAGGGGAATTACAGAGTAATTGGATATTTAACAATTGGCAACTATCTACTCTTATCCCTGAGGCTAAAACTGAAGCAATTGAGGGTAATTTAGAAATTAACGGCAATGTTAGCGAAAAAATCCAGGATTTAGCCTTAACAGGTAATGGTAAACTAAATTTAACCTCTGGAGGCGAGATTTTTGTTAATAAATTAGCTTTATTTGAGGAAAAGTTGTTGATGGATTTAAAAGCTGTAGCCGTGGCTTTAAAACCATTTTCTCAGTCATTACCCCTGACAGGAAATCTCAGTGGTAATTTAGCAGTTAAATCTAATCTCAGACAACTTGACTTGACCGGATTCGAGGTAAAAGGAGATTTGAACTTTAGTGAAGGAATTGCTGTAGTTGAAGGACCAATAGCTACTAAAATTGATTGGGATGGTGAATATTTATCTATTGAAACTATAGAAGGAGAAAATATTCAAGGGAATGGTTGGTTGGGAATTTCCCCTACAGGTAACATTAGGAATTTAAAATTAAATATCAGCAAAGCTACTATCAACTTAGCTAATTTAAATCAACAGTTATCTATAGCAGGAATAGTTAATTTTAATGGTCAAATTTATAAACAGTCAGAAGATTTGACTATAAATGGCGATTTAACTACTCTTGAATTAAAACTTCCTGGTTTAGATTTTGAACCCAAGTTATCTGGTAAAATCAATACCAATATCAACCAAACTATTAACTTAATTCTCCAAGGTCAAGAAGATCAAATTCTACTCTCACTAGATAGTAACTATCAACCTCTCAAATTTTCCCTCAAAGAAAATAATTCTCTCATCAAAGGAGATACCCAAGGAGAAACATTATTTGTCGAAGCAGAAAATTTACCCATAAAAATTATTAAAGCAATCCCAGGACTTAATCTCGACTCCTATAAACCATTATCTGGACAATTTTCTGGTAATGGTGCCATTAATCTCAACAATTACCAAGGTTTTGCTAATTTTAACATTGCGGCTCCAGTACTTGGTCCCATCAAAGGAGAAAAATTAGAGGCACAATTAGTTTATAGTCGCCAAGAAATCTCTGTTAATCAATTAACTTTAGAACAAGGCAAAACTAAATACAGCATCAAAGGAAGTTTAAATTTATCAGAGAATACTCCACAACTACAGGCAGAAATAGACATCAACGAAGGACAAATTCAAGACATTTTAGAAAGCTTACAATTTTTTCAATTATCTGATTTAGCTTCTGGGATTAATGGTCAAGATTATGGTAACGCCGCTAGTTTATACAATCAAACTCAAGAAAACAACAAAACCAATTCACCGTTATTTTCTAGAGGATTACCAGGAACTGAAATTATTACTCAGTTGCGTTATCTAGCTAAAATTGAAGCAATGAGTAATAGTAACAATCAAAATGCTGAACAACCCCTAGATTTACCTCAACTAAATCAATTAACAGGACTTATTAATGGGTTTATTTCTCTCAATGGTCCCCTCAATTCTCAAATTCAAGCTAATTTCTCTCTAGAAGGCAGCCAATGGGAATGGGGAGACTATAATATTGAAAAACTCCTAGCAAAAGGTAATCTTCAAGACAGTACTTTAACTCTAGAACCAATTAGCTTAACCTCTGGAAAGGCTTTGATTAGTTTTTCTGGTTATTTCAGCGACAAAAGTCAAGCAGGAGAGTTGAAAATCACTCATCTTCCTCTTCACTTAATCGAAGGTGTGATAAAATTGCCGAACAATTTAGCAGTTGGCGGTATACTTAATGGTCAAGTTCAAGTAGGAGGTAGTCAAAAGAATCCTCAAGCCGAAGGAGAATTTCTTCTAGAATCAATAAATATTAATCAAACTGAATTTGATAATACTAAAGCAAATTTTACTTATAAAAATGCTAATCTTGATTTTACCGCTAATAGTTTAACTAAAAATATTAATAATACTATTAGTTTAGACGGTAGCTTTCCCTATCAATTACCTTTTGCTCTGGTTAAGCCTCGCAATAATGAGTTTGAAATAAATATTAATATCCAAGACCGAGGCTTAAGACTAATTAATATTATCACTAATTCTGCTCTAGAATGGGAAAAAGGCACCGGAAATGTTAGCTTAAATTTAACAGGTAAATTTAATCAACAAGACAATACATTTATTGACTTGCAAACTACAGGAAAAGCTAAAATTACTGATGGTATTATTACCAGCGATTTTTTCCCTAATAACCCTTTTCAACAAATTAATGGCGAAATATTCTTTGACTTTGAAAAAATTGAAGTAGAAAGCCTAAAAGGTAACTTTAGTGGAGGCAGCTTTTTAATTGCTGGGACTCTTCCTCTATTTGAAGTTAGTAATCGACAATCTCTTGATGTTACTTTAGATTATCTCACTCTTAATATCAAAGGACTCTACCAAGGAGGAGTCCAAGGTTTAGTTAATATCTCCGGTAGTTTCCTCGAACCATCTCTTACAGGAGAATTAAATCTATCTTCAGGACAAATTATTCTTGGAGATGCTAGTAATTCCCAAATCACTGAAGATGATTATAGTAATTCTGTAGAGTTTAATGGTTTGAAACTTAATCTCAATGAAGATATTAAATTAGTTAGACAACCTATTCTTAATTTTGTAGCTAATGGAAGTTTAAATCTATTTGGTACTTTTACTAATCCTCGGCCAGAAGGAGTGATTAATCTAGAAAAAGGCAGCGTTAATTTATTTACTACCTATTTTAGTTTAGTTAATAGTGCCGATAATCAAGCTGAATTCTTTCAACGTCATGGATTAGATCCTTATTTAAACGTTGAATTATCTAGTTCAGTATCAGAAACTAATTCTCAAGATTTATTACGAGACCCCCTCTCTTCAGAAATTAGCGATATTCCTATTAATTCTTTTGGTACTTTAGAAACTATTCGCATTCAAGCCAGAATAGAAGGGTTTGCTAGTCAGCTTACTAATAGTATAGAGTTTTCCAGTAGTCCACCTCGTGGTCAACAGGAAATATTAGCTTTGTTGGGGGGTAGCTTTGTTAATACCCTAGGCAGAGGAGAAAGTACCCTCGGTTTAGCTAATTTGGCAGGGTCTGCCTTTTTTGGGAGTTTCCAAGGAGAATTAGCTGATACCCTGGGTTTGAGTGAATTGAGAATTTTTCCGACTCCCATTATTCAAGAGAAAAATCGCACCGAAACCTTCGGTTTAGCCATGGAAATGGGTATTGATATAACTAAGGATTTTTCCTTTTCCGTGTTAAAAATCCTTACTAATACAGAACCACCACAATTTGGCGTTCGCTATCATTTTAATGACCAACTAACTCTTCGTGGTTCTTCAGATTTTGCCGATGATAATCGAATATTTTTAGAATATCAATTCAGATTTAAATAATATATTATCAAACATGGTAGACAGCGATCGCCTTTTTAAAGAATTAATTTCTACTTTTTTTCTAGAATTCCTAGACTCAGACCAAAGCATCTTTACCTAATGTTACTGGTTGTGGTTGAGTAATGAGTAATGAGTAATGAGTAATGAGTTAAAGAATTAATGCTCAACGCTTAAAAATTGGTATACCGAGTGCAAGATATGGGAAATACGAGAAATGAACTTTTTCTGAGGTTAATTTGGTACATAAGTACTGGTGCTTTGATGTGAGTAGAGTTATTTCTTCCAGAAGTAGTAGAATATATTCAACCAGACTCCATCACCTTTTTACCCCAAGAGGTCTTTACTGATATTACCTCAGGAAAAAAAAGGATAGTAGATTTACTCGCTCAAGTAAAGTTTCGCAGTCAAGATACTGCTTTTTTAATTCATCTAGAAAATGAAGGTAGTGGGGGAGCTAATTTTGCCCGCCGAATGTTTCACTATTGTGCCCGTTTAGATGAAAAATATCAACTACCAGTCTATCCCATTGTAGTGTTTTATTTTGATAAACCACGAAGAGAAGAAAACAATCAATATCTGGTATTATTTCCTGATAGAGAAGTATTAAAATTTAGTTTTATCAGTATTCAACTCAATAGATTAAATTGGCGAGAGTATTTAAGTAAACCATCTCCGGTGACTGCGGCTTTAATGGCAAAAATGTCTTTTGCACCAGAAGAAAGAGCCACAGTCAAGCTAGAATGTTTAAGGATGATAGCCACACTGAGATTAGACCTAGCTAAAAGTGAATTAATTTCGGCATTCGTAGATAGTTATTTAGAATTAAATCAACAAGAAGAAAATGAGTTTCAAAGACAATTACAATCATTAGCAATGGAGGAGGAAGAGCAAGTAATGGAAATAGTAACTAGTTGGATGGCAAAAGGTATTGAGCAGGGTTTAGAGCAGGGTTTAGAGCAGGGTTTAGAGCAAGGAGAGAAAAGTCTACTTTTGCGTTTACTTAAGCGCCGTTTTGGCGAGGAAATAAATTCTCAGATAGAAGCACAAATCAATAGTCTTTCTCTAACCCAAGTAGAAGCCTTAGGAGATGCTTTATTAGATTTTCGTGCTATTGATGATTTAAACCAGTGGTTAGAAGATAATCGCTTTTTGTAGTGTAGTATTACACTTTTGCTAAAGCTTGCTCAACTTTAGCTAACCCGCAACCAGTAGGCGATTCTGCCCAATTAAGAAGCGCGATCGCTCTATCTACTTGAGGTACATCTTGACTTGGGAAAAAATGATTAGGTATTTCTAGTCTTTGTAATAATTTAAATATAGCAATGAGCCAATAGATGTTGACAAAAATGATGAAAAGCCCCCCTTGGTAAGGGGGGAAGGGGGGATCATTAGTGATAAATGTTGTTAACACCACTGCGGTCACTGCTATAATTAATGCTTCTTTAGTAATTTTTCAATTCTTCTAAAGCTTGCTCAATTTGAGCTAACCCGCAACCAGTAGGCGATTCTGCCCAATTAAGAAGCGCGATCGCTCTATCTGTTTGAGTTGTGTCTTGACCTGGTAGAAAATGATGAGGTATTTCTAGTGTAAAGATAAGTCGATTAAATTGGCTAGGTGTCATTTTT
Organism: Johannesbaptistia floridana; assembly: GCF_057440575.1. Classification (NCBI taxonomy): domain Bacteria; kingdom Bacillati; phylum Cyanobacteriota; class Cyanophyceae; order Chroococcales; family Cyanothrichaceae; genus Johannesbaptistia; species Johannesbaptistia floridana. The sequence goes on along the minus strand of NZ_JALKVM010000244.1, from coordinate 2,282 downwards.
TCTAGAATCTCTAACAATTCTCGTTTACTTATTTTATTTTGTTTGAAGTTCTCTGAAGTTTCAGCTTCGAGTTCTCTAATTTTATGGCGACATTCAGCTATTAGTTCTTGTAGTTGAAACTTAAGGCTAGGATCTGCTGTTATAGCTTCTTGTAATAAAAAATATTCTAATTTTCTTTTCCATATATCTAAGGCGTCTGTTTTAGCTGAGGAAGATACAGATAAATTTTGCTCTTTTTGATTGTTAAATTGGGTACCGATATTTGTATTTTCTGGATTGGAATCAAAATTTGAGTCTTGAGATGATAAATTCTTGTCTGTTTTATTAGATACACTGTCTGTAAATATAAAATAAGGAGGCCAAGGATTATTTTCAACTTCTGGAATTTCCAACTCAAATGTTTTAGTTTGTTTACTTGGACCCATAATTAAATCCCGGAAAGCAAGCAACTTACCACCTAATCCAGATTTTGCTAGACGTGCTGTAACAGTAATATTAGCTGATATTATTTTACTGCCAGATAGGCAGATTACTAGAGTATTATTAATACTTACTCCTTCTTGCTTGTGCTTGTCCTCGCTAAAATCCCATCTGGCTGATTTACTACCTATACCAGATCCTAACACTTTGCAGCCATAAACTATATGTGGTTGATTGATGTCTTGACTCTGAAGATAGTTTAGGGCAATTTGGCCTTGTTCATCAATTCTCAATTGAAGAGGTTGAGATTCTCTGACAGTACGTGGTACTAAATCTACAATTTTAGTGTCATTAGCAGTATTTAAACGTAAAACTAAACCAGCCCATTGAAAACGAGCACTGTTTCCTGGAGGTGGTTGAAAAGTACAAAGAAACTCAACTATTCCTCCCGGTTGATTATCAATAGTCACAGATTTAATTGTCTTTATCGTCAGCAAAAATCGGCTTTCTCGGCAATCCTTATCTACAATTGCTTCAAAATCACTAGATCCTAATTCTTGATCAGCATCAGGATCTGGAACTAGGGCACTATTGATTAATACTTGGTGATTACTGGTCATATAGCAATTTCTCTCCATACTATGTGATGAGGCGTCTAGCAAGCAATAGCGCAAAATACCTAAACTAGGACAGTAAACTAGAGGATTACGCTCTAACAATACTTGATCATCAATACAGAGGGCGTGTAGTGGGAGCAAATTCAGCTCTTTAGTAGGGCAAAGGATTAGTAACTCTTCTGGTGCTGTGCAGGTCTTAAGAGGTGCAATGAGAGGGTCTAGGTTTCTTAACAATTCTGGTGTATCCCGTAAAGTAACACGCAAAGACCTATTAGGAGTTAAATAGTTCTGAATAAACTCTACTACTTCATCTAGCTTAATAGTAAGAGGGTATATTTCTGGTGACTGATGAGGACGTTTAACCAGTAACCAAAGAGATTTCCCCACAGCCAACCAATCTATACAAACACAATTCAAGGATTCTTGCCCTAAAAGAGTATCTAAATCTGTTTCAGTAATCGCTGCACCTGTACGTAATTCTAAATACTCCTGAAGGTGCTGATTGTCTTGCATTTGCCGTTGAATCTCTTCAAGTTTTCTCTTAATTACTAATCTTTGCTCTGATGATGCTTGTCTTAACTGCTGTGCTATCTCTCTTTCTTGATTAACTAGTTTTTTTGCTACTGGATAGTGCTGAATTTCCGCCATAATCCTCCATAGAGGTACAGATCCCAAACCCATCATGTCTCCCAAAGCCCTTGCTTTAGCCCGTTGTGTCCACTGCCAAATTTCACGAGGAGCACGACGATCTGCTATTAAAATCTCTAAAGCTAAATCATAGAGACGAGCACTTTTCTCGATTAAAGCTTGCTTTGATTGTTGTGCTTGCAGATTGTCTCCTACGGCAAATTCTCTGCGTATTGCGTCATAATTAGCTTCTCCATCACTAAGATATTCTAGAGCCACATCTAAAAGTTTTGTTTTAAGCTCTAAAGACACTCGCCATGCTGCATTAGTATATAATCTAGCCAACATAAAATAAGTATCAGCAGCTTGACTACGCATAGCAGCTTGCTCATAATAATTAAGACTGATATTTAAGTTAGTTTCTGCTTCACCGAAATGAGGGACAAGTTGACGATTAGCTTGATTGAGACGTATTGCACCAATAAGATAGCGACAATTAGCCGCTTCCATAGCCATACCTGCTTTTTCGTAGGCAGCTAAAGCTTCTCGCCATGCTTCTTCCACACCGCTTCTAAAAATCTACTCAAATTTACTCAAACAGCCAAATAAGACAGAAAA
>NZ_JALKVM010000243.1:0-11724 GCF_057440575.1 Johannesbaptistia floridana | reverse complement strand
CCAAACCATTAACTGGTAAAGGCTGGCAATTTTGAGCAGGTTTTCTCTCGCGGTGGGCTACCCATTGCGCCGGAAGCGCTCTCTTCCCACCGCTGTTCCTTCCTATAATCGTACTTGTTTTGGTTATCAAAAGTAAAGTCGGGAGAGCCTATAATTTAAACAGGATTTACCTTGGAGGTAAATTGCTTAACTATGAGGAGACAGTTCCGTTGATCTTGACTACGAACATAACTTAAATGATCGGCAATTTTTTTGAGTATGTGTAAACCTTGTCCGCCTGCTTGTAGAGAAGGAGAGGGAAGATGTTTATGGGCTTTCATAAAAGCTTCTAAATCAAAAGGAGGACCATAATCCCAAATGCGAATTTCTATCTGAGCATTAGTTATCAGAATTTCAACATTAATAGGAATATTTTGCTCTAAACCAGAATGAGCATGACGTACCGCATTAGTAAAGCCCTCAGCCAGTGCTAGTTTACATTGTAACCAATCTTCCTGGGGAATCCATGACTGATTCAGTTCTTCTAATTCCCATAAAACTTGCTCTAAAGCTTTTAATTCAGTTTCTACTGTAAAAGACAATTTCTTGAACACTTGCAAGGTAGTCTTGCCTCGTTTAACTAGTAGTATCACCTATTTTCTTTTACATTTTAGCTAAATATAGATTTGAGCTATGATAATAATTTAATTAAGTTAACAAATCTTTTAACTTATTCAGTCCATTTAAAAGCAAATAATCCTGCTCATATTCAACATTTATGCCATATTATAGATCTTGTTACTTGCTTTTTTGTGCTTTAATCTTATTATTTGACCTTTATGATGAAAATCCTGATTATTGATGATGACCCAACAATTCAGGTAGTGTTGAGGAGAATTTTAGCTCCTGAAGGTTACAAAATTCTTATAGCAAGTAGTGGTGAAGAAGGGGTGAAAATTGCCCATCAAGAAAAACCGGCTCTAATTATCTGTGATTGGAGAATGCCTGGAATTACGGGACTAGATGTTTGTAAAAAAATTAAATCTAATCCTCAATTATCTACTAGTTTCTTTATTTTGTTGACAAGTGCAGATTCTACCGAAGAAAACAAAGTAATTGGTCTAGATGCAGGTTGTGATGACTTTTTATCCAAAACAGTCATGCACAAGCATCATGAGTTAAAAGCGCGAGTTCGTTCGGCTTTGAGAGTATATTGTCTTCATCAGGAATTACAATTAGAGAAACAACATTTAGAACAAGAATTAGAAGGAGCGGCAGAATATGTACGCTCTATTTTACCCAAGCCTCTGGTGGGAAAAAAGACGAAAATTGAAGCTGAGTTCATTCCTTCTCGGCAACTCGGTGGCGATAGCTTTGATTATTATTGGTTAGACAAAGATAACTTAGCGATTTATTTGATTGATGTCTCAGGACATGGTTTAAAAGCTGCTTTTCCTTCTTTGTCTTTACTTAATTTATTGCGGTCTCGTAATTTAAATCAAGTTAATTTTTACCGTCCTAAGGAAGTGTTAGCTGGCTTAAACCGTACCTTTTTTATGACTCAAAACCACGATTACTATTACACTATCTGGTATGGAGTTTATAATCTTAAGAGAAATCGACTTGTCTACAGTAGTGCAGGTCATCCTCCCGCTGTGTTAATTTATCGAGATTCTAGAGGAATACCAACGGAAGTTTGTTTGAATTTAAAAGCCTTTCCCATTGGTTTGTTTGAAAAAGCCGATTATCAAGAGACAAGTTGTTCAATTATTCCTAATTCTAGGCTATATGTTTTTAGTGATGGTATTTATGAGATTGAAACTAGTTATGGTATAGTCTGGGGAATGCAGAATTTTATTGATACACTTAAAACTCATTATCAATATCACGATCATTTAGATGAGTTGTTAGCTAAAGTCAGTGAAATTAATCCCTATAGAGATTTTGCCGATGATTTATCGATTATTCAAGTTGACTTTAGTTAACTTTTAGTAAATACAAAAATAACTAGAACTATTAACTAGTTTTTAGGATTTGATAACTTTTTCCTGAAAGTCTTGAGGGTTATCAAAAATTTCAAAAACCCGATCCATACTAGTTAACTCAAATAACATAGCAATTTGTTCATTGATTGAACATAAATAAAGTGCTACATCAGCAGCTCTAGCTCTTTTCCAGGAAAGCACTAAAACTCCTAATCCAGAACTATCCATAAAAGTAACATGTTGAAAATCAATCAAAATAATTTTGGCTCCTTGTTCAATCATCTCAGTGATTCTTTCACGAAAATCATCTGCTTGAGTTCCATCAAGAATACCAGATGGTTGAAAAGTATTAAAAGTTAATTCCATATTTACTATTTTTCGTTAAACTTTAAAATATTATCTGTTTAAATTGTCACAAGTGCAAGGAAAAACTAAAATTGTTCGATACCGGCTTATAGATAAGCTGTCTTGAGTGGTTGATGGGTTGTGGAAATCCTCAAAAAACTTATTAAATTTATCTAAAATAGCCCTAACTACCAACGGACATCTCAGGATGAATCAGGTCTACTCATTCATACCTGTACTCCTAAAATGATCATACAAACGAATGCAGCTAAAGAAATTTGAGTATGTATAAAGCTATTATTGTAATTAATGCAGAAATCCAAGAAAAAAATAAAATAGTTCCTATTTCACCAGCAACAGATAAAATGGTTAAAGCTCTAGAAAAAGCGATCGCCAACCAAACAATAGGAAAAACCCAAACAGAAGAATCCATAGAAATTGAGGTGGCACCAGCAGTCAAGCTAAAATCTCAGCAGAACGAATCAAATCCCGAAAAAACGACCATATATTGTCCCTTAACGATTGAGATACCTAATTATTTTGTGTTTCCCGCCCAGAAAATATATGAAATCTGTAAAGATGTCTCGGGATTACGAACAGAAGTAAAAGAAAGACTAGGTTACAGAGTAGATAGAGAAACATCAGTTTTTGGTGATTTATGGTTACCAATTATCTTAACCGCAAAAGGACCAGTTTACGGAGAAGTAATTGGTGAAGGAGCAATACCTAACTCTTATCAACAACCAATTCATTTAAATGATCGCCTGCGTCAATCTGTCTATAAATTAGCATATCAGTTGCTAAACTTTTTACAAGCAACCAATTCAGTGTATCTGCTGCAATTTAGCTGTCATGGTCAAGAAATTATTTTTGATCGCCTGTGGCCATTTCCCGCAGCTCCCGCCTTAGCAAGTTTAAATAAACAACAACCAAATCTCTATGCCTGCTATTGGTATTGCTTGACTAATCAACCTATACCAGAATTAATTATCAAAAAATGAACTAAGTTAAGATTGCTACAATAAAAAAAATACTGGTAACCAAGGAAAAGAAAAAATAATGCTAATTCAGGCAACAGCAACGCCACAACTAGATTGGACTGGAGATGCTATGGCGATCGCTATGTGGGAAGAACAAACACAATTAACTGATGATTTAGCTAAGTTAGATAGTCAACTAGATTCTAGTATCAGTGAATTAATTGCTGATACAGAATTTACCGCTAAATCTAATACAATGGTATTCACTCGTATAGGTAGTAAAAGTCCCATTCGCAAAATTATCTTAGTAGGGTTAGGAAAACAAACAGAAGCTAACCTGGATACAATTAGATGTGGTGCGGCAGCAGTAGCTCGTATAGCGGACCAGGAAAAAGTAAAAACCTTAGCTGTGAATTTCCCCCTAATTAAGAAGGATGAGACAGCTAAAATAGCTCAAGCAATCACCGAAGGTATAATCTTAGCATTACACAAGGATAAACGTTTTAAATCAGAAGAAGAAAACGGGGAACTAAAATTAAATACGATTGATTTATTAGGATTAGCAGGAGAAGAAGAAGCTATTAACCGGGGGGAGAAAATAGCTAATGGAGTAATCTTAGCAAGAGAATTAGTGGCAGCTCCCGCTAATATCATTAACCCCGTAACTCTAGCAGAAACTGCCAGCAAAATCGCCGAAGAAAACGGTTTAGAGTTAGAAATATTAGAAAAAAAAGAATGTGAAGAATTGGGAATGGGAGCATTCTTAGGGGTAGCAATGGCTTCAGACTTACCACCAAAATTTGTTCACTTAACCTATAAATCTAAATCAACACCAAAACGGAAACTAGCTATAGTCGGGAAAGGCTTAACCTTTGACTCCGGTGGACTAAATATCAAAGGCGCAGGCAGTGGCATAGAAACCATGAAAATGGATATGGGAGGAGCTGCCGCTACCTTTGGGGCCGCAAGTGCGATCGCGCAATTACAACCAGAAGGAGTAGAAGTTCACTTCATCAGTGCTATTACCGAAAATATGATTAGTGGGCACGCCATGCACCCAGGAGATATTCTCAAGGCTTCCAATGGTAAAACTATTGAAGTTAATAATACCGATGCTGAAGGGCGCCTAACCCTCGCCGATGCCTTAGTATTTGCTGAAAAATTAGGAGTAGATGCGATTGTAGATTTAGCTACCCTTACAGGTGCTTGTATAGTAGCTTTAGGAGATAATATTGGGGGTTTATGGAGTAGTGATGAGCAACTCGCTACAGAGATCAAAAAAGCCTCAGAATCAGCAGGTGAAAAGTTCTGGCAGTTACCCCTAGAAGAACCTTATTTTGAAAAAATGAAGTCAGAAATAGCTGATATGAAGAATACTGGTTCTCGTGCAGGTGGTGCGATTACGGCAGCTTTATTCCTCAAACAGTTTGTAAACGAGACCCCTTGGGCACATTTAGATATAGCGGGACCTGTTTGGGCAGAAAAACCCCAGGGTGTAGATAACTCCGGGGCTACAGGTTTTCCCGTACGTACCCTGGTTAATTGGGTTTGCCAAGGTTAAACTTTTGATGAGTATATAGGGTACGGGTGAAAAAGTAAGTTTTTGAGTATGAGCACCGGGCGCAAGCCTTGCTTGGCACTTTTTTAAAAAGCCGGGCGCAAGCAAGAGCGCCCCTACTTGGCACTTTTTTAAAAAGAAAACCACTACTTATTTAAGAATAAAGATATTTTTCCCAATAATTATTTAATTCTCTAGCAACTAGGGGAGAAAGACAATAAAGACCAATTAAATTAGGGAAAGCCATAGTAATAAATAGGGCATCACTAAACTCAATCACTGTTTGAGGCTTAATAATTGAACCTAGGAATATAGCTAGTAAAAAGAGAATCTGATAGAGAATCGCGCTTTTTTCCCCAAATAGATAACTCCAACACAGTTGACCATAATATCCCCAAGTAATCATCGTAGAAAAAGCAAAGAAGAAAACGGCGATCGCTAAAACATAGGGAAACCAACTAACTACCGTACTCAAAGCTGCTGAAGTTAAAGCGGCACCTGGTAAGTTTTGATATTGGGGGTCATTGTAAACACCTGTAACGATTAAAGTTAGGGCCGTAAGGTTACAAATTATAATAGTATCTATAAAAGGTTCTAGCAAGGCGACAAAACCCTCCCGCACCGATTCACTAGTTTTAGCGGCCGCATGGGCGATCGCCGCAATTCCTACACCCGCTTCACAGGAAAATGCTGAACGTCGAAAGCCTTGAATTATTGCCCCAGTAACCCCTCCAGTCACAGCCTTAGGGAAAAAGGCTTGGGTAATGATAGTTTCCATTGCCTTAGGAATTACAGAGAAATTAGCCACAATTACCCAAACACAGGCAAAAATATAAATGCCACACATAATCGGAATCAAAAATTCTGCTACTAAGCCAATACGACGAATTCCCCCAATAATCACTAAACCCACTAAAACTGCGACTCCTAAACCATAAATCCAACTAAAATTAGTTAAGCTAGGAATAACAGTAGTAACAGCTACTAGAGATTGATTAGCTTGATAAATACTCGAACTTCCTAAGGCAGAGGCGATCGCCAAAAGAGCAAAACTAGTAGCCAAAATTTTACCCACAAGAGGTTGTCCCAAACTAGCTAAACCTGCTTCTAAATAGTACATAGGACCTCCTGCCACTGTACCATCAGACTTAATTTGGCGGTATTTATGACCTAGAGTACATTCAGTAAATTTACTAGCCATCCCCAAAAAACCCGCTAGAGTCATCCAAAAAACTGCCCCAGGACCTCCTATATTAATAGCAATAGCTACCCCAGCAATATTTCCTAAACCGACGGTAGCAGAAACAGCTACACTTAAAGCAGCAAAGTGAGAGACTTCTCCCACTTCTTCTTCTTGATCATACCTACCCGCCACAATGGCGATCGCATGTTTAAACCCGAATAAATTTATCAGTTTCATTCTCAGGGTTAAAAATAAGCCCCCAGCCACTAACCAGAGAACAATTAATGGTATGCCATTTTTTCCCCCAATCGAGAAAAAAATAATCCCGTTGATGATTGCTAGTAGTCTTTCTAGGTACTTACTTACTGTTTCCATATTGTATTTTAACTATATACTCAATCTAATATCCATTCAGAAGACCTCTCACCCAAATCTAAAGGAATACTAACAACTTTACCTAGGCGGGGTTTTTCTTTGGTAGTTTGAATATAAGTAATCACTTGATTTAATCCACCCCAAGCATTAAGATAGGCAAGAATACCATTAAGGTGTTCTAAATATTCTGTTTCCGAGAGAGGAAAAGAGGCTTGTTCTAAATATCTCCACATTACTTGTACAAAAATCTTATTTTTAAATTTTCTTAACTGGATATCAAAAGAGTAACCCCATTTGTCAATTAGCAGTTGTTGTAGTTGTTTATTGGTCATTTTTTTAGTTTCATTGATAATAATTAAGTCTTATTACTTAACATTAACTTAAAATCAAGAACTGGTGGCAAGTTTTGGAGAAGATCATCTCCTCAGACCTTGCATTTTTACCCAAAGTTACTGGTTGTGGTTGAGTAATGAGTAATGATTTTTGAAGTCTTGAAGTAATGAGTGAAGTGTGGGAAGAGAATGACTTTTAAACTTTCGTAGAGATAGAAAAATAAAGAAACGTGGGAAAACCCAATTTGGTATGAATTTGGAATTTGGCAAAAAAGGGTTAGTTTCCAAAGGGATAAAATTATTTCGCTATGGATAGAGAAAAAATTTAAGGGAACCAATGGTTCCCTTTATCCAAAAAAAAACTTATATAATTAAATACCTATATAGTTGATATACTTTAAATATAACTAAGAAGTTATTTTTGATTATTTAACCAAGTTTCTAAATCTGACAAGCTTTGAAAATCTAGTAACGCTTCTCCTAAGTTTTCTAATTCTTCTACCGATAAATTGCGGATTTGTTCAGTTACATTTTCAGAAATTGTACCCACTCTTTTATTTAATAGTCTCAGAACTAGATTAGCCGCTTCTACTTGTTTGCCTTCAGCTAGTCCTGACTGTTTTCCTCTTGCTTCAGCTTCAGCTTGTATTTCTTGATAAATCACTGACTCTTTCATAATTTCCTCCCTTAATACTCTATTGATAAATATTTTATCCAAAACCAAACCGGCTAAAATCGCGCTGGTAGCCGTTAAGTTACTTTTTTGAGTTCTATCTTCAATTGAGTCTATTTCATTTCCTACCTGCCGTAATATGTCTTCTGGATTATCTGTTTGAGATAGAACAGCAAATGGTAATAGTCCTGGGTATTCTAACAGTTGTTCTGATGGCACTTCCCATAGCCTGATTACATTAAAGCGATGCTGTGTTTCATTTAAAGAAAAAGTTGTTTGATTAACTAAATTTGAACCAGTTTTTCTTAAATAAATTACTACTTGATAAACTTCTTTTTCAGGATAAATGCGATACAACCTCAGTCGATAATCAGTCATTCTGAACGGTACGTTAGGAACTGGGTCTGTTTGAAATTCAACATGCAATATTTTATTAGCTGATTGCAGGAAGATGACACTATCAGCACGGATAGGTTCAACTTGTAGCTCAGTTGGTTCAAGGTTAAACTAAGCACTGGAGTCACCTCCAGCACTCGTCTTCAAAACCGGACGTGAGACTTTCACCTCATCCGGCTCCTCAACTACTTGACTCTTGTCATGAGTATCTTTTCGTAGGCTCCTATCTGTTCTAGTTTTTGCGTCATGGCAATGAGCATGTATCAGCTGTAAGTTATCGTACGTATCTTTACCACCTTTACATCTAGGAATTATGTGGTCTACTTCCCACATATCATTGTGTTGAAACTCTTTGTGGCAGATTGTACATTTACCTTTTTGCTGTTTTAATAGTTTTTGCTCTCTGGTTGTTAGTCCTTTTGATGTTGATAGCCTTTGTCCCCAATAAACCTTGTCTCCATCGTAGGGGCTTACGCTTCCTTTGACTTTAACATGTCTAACAATTGGTGTATCATCGTGCTCGTATAGTTCATTTCCCTTTTCGGATTTAAAAACCCATTTTCGGGATTTCGTTCTGAGCACATCTACCTTACATTTTCCTTCGTTGACTTCAAAGAAGTATTTATTCTTAACCCATTTCTTCTTTTTATTAGGATGTCGGCGTTCCGTCCATCTCTTAAGAACCCCATACGTGAGGTGTCTTAGGCTAGAAAATACTTTTTTACTGACTACTCCGGAGTAGTAGTTGCACCATCCTCGGATTATTGGATTTAGGAGTCCTATCAGTATATCCTGCGACACACTTCTATTTGCTCTTATGATGTCTGCTATCTTGAGGTAGTGCTTTTTGATTGCCTTTTCGGAGGGTTTGATTAAGGTTTTAAATCCCAATTTCTCTCCGTTTGACTTCTTACCGCAATTATGTTTAGACAATGGGTATTGTCTCACGTTGAATCCGAGGAAATCGAACCCATCTGAGGTATGCACTAGCTTTGTCTTTTCATCCTTAAGTTGTAGCCCGATTGGTTCGAGGAGTGAGCTTATGATTTCTTTCGCTCTTTCTACCGTTTCTTTTGATTCGTGTATTACCACGAAATCATCCGCATATCTTATGAATGAGAATGACTTCAAATTGTCTTTCTTTTTTCCCTTCCACGTTTTCACCCATTCGTTCAGCTGATTTTCTATTCCGTGTAAGGCAATGTTTGCCAATAATGGTGAGATGATTCCACCTTGTGGCGTGCCTTCACTTGTAGGGAATAGTTCTTTGTTTTCCATGAACCCCGATTTTAGCCACCTTTTGATTTGACGTCTGAAAGTTACTGGACAATCCCCTAATTTGTTCAGTAGATATTCATGGTTAATTTTGTCAAAGCATTTCGCTATATCAGCATCTAACACCCATTTTTGCTTTTGGCTTATTTGTATGAAAATTGCCGTTATAGCATCGTGGCACGACCGACCTGGTCGGAATCCATAACTGTTTGGTTCGAAAACCGCTTCCCATTCTGGTTCTAATGCCAGTTTTAGTAACATTTGAACTGCTCTATCCCATATAGTTGGAATAGATAGGGGTCTCTTTTCACCATTTGCTTTAGGAATATAAATTCTCCTTAACGGTTTGGCTTTTCCATCTATCCGTAGATTTTTAAGTAGACCCATGCGTTGTTTGGGTGTCAGGACTCTACGTCCATCAACCCCGGCGGTTCTCTTACCTCTGTTTTCTTGGGTTACTTTACGTATGGCTAGGGCTTTAGCACTACGACTATTAACTAACAACCGTTGCAGACGCTTGACTAGCTTCTGGTTACCCGCTACTTTGGCTCGATATATTCTCTTTTGGAGCTTCCAGACAACTTTTTCCACTTGTTTCCAGGGGATAGATTGCCAGTCGCTATACTCGATTTTCATCTCATTCATGCTTTATTTGTCTCCTATTTGGGACTATATCTTTCAAGTAATCGGTTAACTTTTTGCATATCCACTCTCATTACAAGAGGGCGTTAGCTTCGGTTAACATCCTTGCCCCTTATCCCTTGCGCTGGTTACTACGAAAGATATCGACCTATCTAAGAGGTGATAAGAGGTTTTCCCCGTTCCGACCTTTGATTTCACGTTGCTTTTAGACTCCCTGACTACCCCGGATTTACTTGTGGAGTGCGATATTAGCACAGTAATTCTAATATCCATTCAATCTTTGACTGTTTGTCTCCTGCTTATCAGAACCGTTTAGCAGGATAAACCTTACGAGGCTTTGACAGGGTTCGTGTCACCTAGTCTTGAGCAACTTTGCTAGGGGAGGTCACCAGTTTGGTCTACCAGCTTATCCCCATTTCTCTGGAGCTTTAGACGATTGATAACCAGTCTCACGCCTATCCAGGATGCTTTAACGTGGCACTACACGAGGGGGAATTTAACCCTCATCAATCGGTCAGTTCTCCTAAAACCCTTACTGGTTCTAGTGTCTAGAGTTTAAGCCCCTCTAGAAACGGGTCGCACTACTGTTAGGTTGATAGGTTCTCCCAATAGCCATTGAGCTAAATCAGAGGAGAATTTTTCCGCAATAAATTTACAGATATTATCATACATGTTTAACGACGGCGAGTGAGGGTTTTAATTATTTTACATCAACTTGGTACATTTATACTAGCCTATTGAACTGTTACCCTCCTTAACTATTTCTCCACTTTAACTACACGAAAAGGCTCGCCGTACTCATTAGGGCTTGCTGAATAAATCTAGAACTTATAGTGGACAAAGATTTGAGCTGATTTTATACTTAAAAAAGTGCAAGGTTGAGGAATGTATTATGCTAAAAAGAGTGCATTTTTTTCTTTAATTACTAAAAAATTCATAAATCATTATTACCTTCTGCCTTCTGCCTCGGAGCCTCCTGCCTTTCTTCTCACCAAAACTTACTTTTTCAGCAGACCCTCATTAGACTCAAAAGTATAGTGACTGCTATTGATAACACGTGGGATTACCTCTTGCCGTTTGGTATAATTTGTTACTTTTTTTCCCTAATTTTCGTCAAGATTGAGAAAAAATCGATATGATGATTAAATTCAAGTATAATGCAAGCTAGGTCGCGTAACAGTTAATGAATCGCTGAAAGTCCTTTGATTGCGTTATTAATCTTTTGCTGGAAAAAAAAGTTGATCTCCCTAAATCCTAATGGTGTTATAGTTTAGAGAAGAGAAAAGAGATAATTAACCCATCCCCAGCCAAACCACCACCAAACGGGAGGTGTGCTTGTGGAGAGTATGTAGTAAAAGAAAGCTCGTTATAAGCTTTCCATTGATTTTCTGAGCGCCAACCAACGCGATCGCCAAATTTGTCTAATACCTCTAAATCCCACTCTCCTGGTGTGCCTCCACAATCAATCCAAATTTGTTTTTGCACCGAGAAGCCAAAATGACCTTGACTATATTTTACCCATAAGTGATCAATTATTTTCAACTCTTGTGGCGGAAAATTGCGACAATCATCATCATCTAAGTAACCTTGTTCTTCCCGATTCATGATTTTTAGCATTAATTTTGCTGTTTCTTCATCTGCTTCTTTCCATTGTTCTGCTGCTAACAATGATTTTAATTTGTCGTAGCGGGGATTTATTGGTTCATTTGGCAAATTTGACATCAGTTGGTTTCCTAGCTTGAATTTTTGATTTGATTCCTAAAGCTTGTACACCGATAGCCAGATAAAATTAATGTTGGGTTATCTCCCGGCCCAACCTACTGGTATCTTGTATCACCATTTTTTAAGCACTAGAAGGACGCTAGGCGATCGCTCATAATTAAGTAGAGTGCAAAGTATGTAGTAATTAAGTATGTAGGGGCGCAAGGCTTGCGCCCTTACCAAAGTTTGCTTATAGCTATTCCCACGAAAGACAAAAACAAAAAGATATTATTTTTGGCG